>JAHEMM010000027.1 GCA_024643655.1 Chitinophagaceae bacterium
CCTGAATTTGTTTGATTGATAGTTTTAAGTATCATCAGATATTTAATGGTTTAAATAATGGTTTTTTGAGGGGTTTGTTTTTGTAGTAGATTAATATTAAAGCAAGTGCATAGAATGGCAGGCAGGGTATCTTATAACGGGAAAGTGCTCCAAAATTATAAGAAGAAATGCCAACTGCAAATGCGAATATCAACGAAAAGAGCAGGCAAAATTGTATAGTGGGATCTCCAGTTATTGTTTTCCATGTTCTTATTATACCAACAGAAATAATTATTTTAAGCGTTAGAAATAAGAACAGAAGCGATTCAAGGGCGGTTAATAAAACAATAATTTTTCCGCTTTCCCAGGGATAAGGCCTGAATAAAGTAACATTGATAGCAGCAGGTAATTTTGTAAGCATACCACCAATTGAAGGATCAAATGCACCTAAATCATACGAAGAACCTTCATCAACATTGGACATATACGTTAGCCAGCTTCGGGTTTCATTGGCTGTAAAGGCAATTTTATCCAATGAATATTTACCCAATTCTTTTCCGAAAAGTTGAATAAAAAATATAAATGCTGCTACGGCAGCACCAATAAAAAATAGTTTTAGCAACAGTCGTGTACCTTGGTTTTTTATGTTTTTTGAATATAAGAAAAGTATCCATACCAAAAGTGCCGGTATAAACCCAAGCAGTATATACAATTTTATTTTAGCAATCAGCATAAAACTTAATGCTGCAATAATGATGTTTTTAATGGTATAATCTTTTTGTATCAAAAAGCGGAACGTTGAATAGGTAAGCCAGCCCAATCCAAACATACATACGGTATCTTTAAAAATGGCAGAGCCCCAGATAAACGTACTTGGAATAAAAAGTGTCGCTACTGCAATGGCTCTTGTGTATTGCGGAAAGTTTAATGCAAAAGTGCGAAACAATGCCCACACACCTGTAAAGGAGATAAAGGCAAATATAACTGCAGCGGGCAAATAGGTATTCAAGGTAAAAAAACTAACAAAAGCACTCATACTTGCCACTGTATAGGATGCAGGGTCACTATACCATTCCATCTGGCTTATATAATTATAATAGGCGCCATCAGTAGCATCAGGTAAATGCAAAAGAAGATTAATCCATTTAACAGCAGATTCATTAAAGGCACTATTGATTACCCTGGAATGATAAAAATAATTAAACGTATCACCCCCTTTATAATAATATGCATAAATAAGCCCGATAAAAATGGCGCCAACTATTTTTACAGTAAGTGCCGGAATATAATATTTACGCCAGGGATGTTTTTTGTCATATTTTTTATCACGGATGCGGTAGGCCATTGCATATACAATTGCCAGTACAACTGGTAGCAAAAGAAAGTCGAGTATGGAAATGAATTGATATTGCAATTTTATAGCTATTTACAGCTTTGCAATATTAATTGATTTGAAATTGTAAATTAAAATGAAGCTTGAAAAATAATACAAATCATAAATGCCCAAAGTACTCCGTATCCTTAACAGGCTTATAATAGGCGGCCCTTTATTAAACGCATCTTATCTGACAAAATACCTTGCACCTGAATTTGAAACATTATTGGTGGTAGGTGAAAAGGAATCTCATGAACAGGATGCCAGCTTTATAACTGATGCCTTAGGTGTAAAACCATTATATCTGCCTGAAATGGGCCGCTCCATTAATCCCATAAGGGATTATTCTGCTTTTCGACGTATGAAAGATATCATACGGGAATTTAAGCCTGATATTGTACATACCCATGCAGCCAAACCAGGCGCTATTGGAAGAATGGCTGCACATCAGCTTAAAGTGCCGGTGATTGTACATACTTATCATGGACATGTTTTTCATTCGTACTTTAATTCTGCTAAAACAAAACTGATACTTAGTGCAGAAAGATATTTGGCTAAAAGATCAGATGCAATTATCGCTATTAGCAATGCCCAGCATAAAGAACTGGTCGAAGATTTTAAAATAGCACCGGCCGATAAATTCAGAACAATTCCATTGGGATTAGATCTGGATAAATTTACCCTGGATTATACTGCCAAGCGAAAAAAATTCAGAGAGGAATATAAACTTGAAGATGATACGATAGCAATAGCTATCATTGGCAGGCTGGTGCCTGTAAAAAACCATACACTTTTTCTGGAAGGATTAAAATATGTTTTATCCAATACAACACGAAAAGTAAAAGCATTTATAGTAGGTGATGGGGATACCCGGCAGGCACTGGAATCGAAAGCTAACGAGTTGGGGATTCTATTTTCCGGCGAAAAAGATATACAACATGAGCATCCGTTAATTTTTACATCCTGGCGTAGTGATGTGGATAGTATAAATGCAGGAGTAGATATTATCGCTTTAACCTCATTTAATGAAGGCACTCCCGTAAGTTTAATAGAAGCACAGGCAGCAGGAAATCCCATTGTTTCAACAAAAGTTGGAGGGATCAGCGATGTGGTAGTAGAAGGTAAGACAGGATTGCTTTCGCCTTTGAATGATAATCAGCAATTTTGTAATAACCTGCTCGAGTTAGTAAATAATGATGCATTAAGAACAAGTTTGTCACAACATGGAAATACATTTGTTAAAGAGCAATTCAGTTATCAACGTTTAATGAAAGACATGAGTAATTTGTATAACGAATTACTGACTGCAAAAAGGAAGTAATGGGATTATTTGGAAAAAAGAAAAATGTGGAGAAGGCTGATTTCAGTCTGCTGAAAACCGATATGCATTCCCATCTTATTCCGGGTATTGATGATGGAGCTAAAGACATGGACACATCATTAGAATTGATTAGAGGGATGCAGGAGCTGGGATATTCAAAAATTATAACGACACCCCATATCCTTTGGGATATGTATAAGAACACAAGTGAGGTAATCCTTGAAAAATTGGAATTGGTAAGAGCGGCTGTTAAAGAAGCCGGAATTAAAATGGAAATACAGGCAGCTGCGGAATATTTTCTGGATGAACATGTGGAGGAATTACTTGCTGAAAAAAAACCACTTTTAACGATTCATAAAAATTGGGTGTTATGTGAATTTTCACTGGCTTATCCTTCACATAGCTTGAAAAGTATATTATTTGATATGCAGATGCAAGGCTATCAACCGGTGATAGCTCATCCGGAACGATATATTTATCTGGAAAATAATAAAACGTTTTATGATGAATTAAAAGATATTGGCTGTTTGTTTCAACTTAATTTACCTTCAATTGATGGATTTTATGGAAAGTCTGTAAAAGAGCTGGCACAATACATTGCCAAAAAGAATTATTACGATCTCATTGGCACCGACTTGCACAATGACAGATACCTTCAGGCATTGCATAGCCCTGGATTGGCAACACCCCTGAAAAAACTACTCGACACAGGAAAAATCAGGAATCTGGAATTATAAGCCCATTTTAAAGAAATTTATTTTTAAAGTTCAGCCCAAAAGCTGAACTTTTTTTGTTTAGTATTGTATCATAGTTACTATGAATGCATTTACTATAAAAGATCTCGAAAATCTATCCGGCATAAAAGCCCATACCATCCGTATCTGGGAGCAGCGGTATAATTTTTTAAAACCACAACGTACTACTACCAATATACGTTATTATACAGGCGATGAGTTAAAGACAGTGTTGAACATTGCACTGCTTAATAAATATGGGTTTAAAGTTTCGCATATCGACAAAATGCAACCTCAGGAAATTAAGGAAAGGATTCTTTCCTTATCAGATGTACATGCCATTCAGGAAAGGTATGTGAATGATCTGATGCAGGCGATGGTGGATATGGATATGGATGTATTTGAAAGCACTTTGTCTGATTATATTGCTACTAAAGGACTTGAACGAACTGTGATTCAAATCATTTTTCCTTTTCTGGAGAAAATAGGCATTCTCTGGGTCACAGGTCATATTATTCCGGCACAAGAACATTTGGTTACCAATATTATCCGTCAAAAAATCATTGTTGCTATAGATAAAACGGTGTCTCCTCTTTCATCAGACAAAACAGTATTACTTTTTTTGCCAGAAGCTGAGCATCACGAATTAGGATTGCTTTTTATGAATTATATTTTAAAAAGCAGAGGTGTTAAAACTATTTATTTGGGGTCGAATGTGCCTTTAAAAGACATCATGTTTACTACTGAACTGAAAAGCCCTGATATTATATATACACATTTAACAGCAACCGCTGCCAATTTTAATTTCGAGAAATTTTTACAAAATATTCATCAGCAATTTCCAACTATTAAGACTGTCGTTTCGGGTTTTATTACCCAGCAATACAAGAAAAAAGTTCCCCCAGGTATTGAATTTAAAACATCATTAAGTGATGTACTGCAGTTTTTCTCTTCTATATAATTGACTATCAACTATTTAAAATGTTTAATATTATTTAAAAAAAATTAAACAAAAATTATTGTCGGTATATATATTTTGTTTAACTTTGGTGTATTAAAAACTAAACAAAATATTATGTCTGCCACAGAATTTAACCAAATATTAGTCAGCCAGGCTGATTTTTTAAAGCCTTTTGCTATTAATCTTACCAGAGATTCGGAAGCTGCGAATGATTTGTTTCAGGAAACCTTGTATAAGGCTTTGGCCAATCATGAAAAGTATAATGCGGGTACAAATATTAAAGCATGGTTATTTACTATTATGCGTAATATTTTTATCAACGATTATCGCAGAAAGGCAAAACAGAAAACTATTTTTGATAATACCCCTAATGATTATCTTTTAAATTATCAGCAGCCAGCAATCAATAATGATGCAGAAAGTGATATGCGGTTAAAAGAAATAACAAAAGCCGTTGATGATCTGCCTGAAATATTTAAAGTACCTTTCAAGTTGTATTTTGAAGGTTATAAATACAATGAAATTGCGGAGGTATTGGCAGAGCCGTTGGGTACTATAAAAAGCAGAATACACTTTGCAAGAAAATTATTAAAAGAACAAATAAACAGATATTAAATTAATTGTAGTGGGTGATAAGTCGGTAGTTGTTATTGGAAGTGGTTTTGCTGGATTATCAGTTGCATCATTCCTTGCAAAAGATGGCTGGAAGGTAACAGTATTGGAAAAAAACGATTCACCCGGAGGCCGTGCAAGACAATTAAAAGAACAAGGTTTTACATTTGATATGGGTCCAAGCTTCTACTGGATGCCAGATGTATTCGAACGATATTTTAATCAGTTTGGAAAAAAAGTTTCCGATTATTACTCGCTAAAAAGACTTGATCCGTCCTATCGGATTTATTGGGAAGAAGGATTTACTGATCTTCCTGCTGATTATGCGGCATTAAAAAATTTATTTGAATCAATTGAGGCTGGAAGCGGAACAAAACTTGATAAATATTTAGAAGGCGCAGCTTATAAGTATGAAGTAGGGGTAAATAAATTAGTGTATAAGCCGGGTCTCTCTCTCGTTGAATTTATGGATTGGGAAACGGTTAGTGGTGTTTTTAAACTCCAGGTATTTTCATCCATCAAAAAACATATCGCAAAATATTTCGATCATCCCAAGCTTCGTCAGATCATGGAGTTTCCGGTTTTGTTTCTGGGTGCATTGCCAGAAGATACGCCGGCGCTTTATAGCCTTATGAATTATGCAGATATTAAAGGAGGTACCTGGTATCCCGAAGGAGGAATGTATGGTGTTGTTAATGGTATGTATCAATTGGCATTAGAATTGGGTGTAACATTTAAATTTAATGAAATTGTCACCTCACTCGAAATTGACCAGTCAATCATTAAAAAAGTAATAACAGACAAGGAAGTTTATACCCCAGCTGCAGTTGTAAGCGGCGCAGATTATCATTTTACTGAACAAAATTTATTACCGGAAGCTTATCGCAGTTATTCCAAAGCATATTGGGATAAGAAAGTTATGGCGCCTTCCTGTTTGCTCTACTATGTAGGATTGAATAAAAAATTAAAACAAGCGGTGCATCACTCTTTATTTTTTGATGTGCCATTTGAACAACACGGTAACGAAATTTATAAGGACCCAAAATGGCCTGCCGACCCATTGTTTTATGTAAGTATCAATTCAAGTACCGATACTAATGTAGCACCAGCCGGTCATGAAAATATTGTTTTTTTGATACCAATAGCATCGGGATTAACAGGGGATTCGGAACAAATAAGGGATCAGTATTTTGAAATGATCGTTCGTAGAATGGAAAAGCATTTTGGCGAGCCTATTGCAGATGCAATTGTGTATAAAAAGTCTTATTCTGTAACTGATTTTGTAAGTGATTATAATTCGTTTAAGGGGAATGCATACGGTCTGGCAAATACTTTACGACAAACGGCGATATTTCGTCCTTCTTGTCAAAGTAAAAAAGTAAAAAATCTTTTTTATACGGGTCAATTAACAGTGCCGGGTCCAGGTGTTCCTCCCAGCCTTATTAGTGGTGAAGTGGTAGCTAAACAAGTAATTAAAGTAATAAAATAAATCTATAAATTTAAGCATGGTTCAACTATTTCATACAACGGCAGAAAAATGCAGTCGTATTGTAACAGAGAGTTACAGTACGTCGTTTTCTTCCGCTATTGGGATGCTTCACCAGGATTTACGAAAACCTATTTTTAATATTTATGGCTTTGTGCGTTTTGCAGATGAAATTGTAGATAGCTTTCATGAATTCGATAAAAAAGAATTGTTGCAAGAGTTTAAAAAGCAGACATATGATGCTGTTGATCGTAAAATAAGTTTGAATCCTATTTTAAACAGCTTTCAAAAAACGGTGAATGAATTTTCAATCGACAGAAAATTAATTGATTCGTTTTTTCATAGTATGGAGATGGATCTTGAAAAAACCACTTATGATAGTGAAGGGTATAAAGAATATATATATGGTTCGGCAGAGGTAGTTGGTCTTATGTGTCTGTATGTTTTTTGTGATGGGAAAAAGGCATTGTATACTTCTTTAGAAGATGCTGCAAGATCATTGGGTGCAGCTTTTCAAAAAGTAAATTTTTTGAGGGATCTGAAAGATGATTTTAATGGCTTATCAAGAGTTTATTTTCCCAATTGTGATTTCAATAATTTTACAAAAGAAGAAAAAAAGCAGATTGAAAGTGATATTGCCAATGATTTTAAGAATGCTTATGTTGGCATCAGGCAACTGCCTTTTAAAGCAAGATTTGGCGTTTATGTTGCCTATAAATATTACTTTTCCTTATTTAAAAAAATAAAAAAATTGCAACCTGCCACTGTCTTGCAAGCAAGGGTCAGAATTCCCAACTATCGTAAGGCGATGATCATTTTCAGAGCAGGTGTTAAAAATCAACTGAGGTTAATTTAATATGAATTTTTCAGAGGTGATATTGGTCGATGAGTTGGATAATCCTATAGGTTCTGCGGATAAATTAAAAGCACATCTGGATGGTAAATTGCATAGGGCATTTAGCATCTTTATATTTAATAAGGAAGGCAAAATGCTTTTACAACAAAGAGCATTGGAAAAATATCACAGCGGTGGTTTATGGTCAAATACCTGTTGCAGTCATCCTTCGCCTGGCGAAGAAACAGTCCAGGCTGCTAAAAGAAGATTGAAGGAAGAAGTAGGTTTTCAAACAGCGATATATAAAATATTTGATTTCGTTTACAAGGCTGAATTTGAAAATGGATTAACTGAGTATGAGTTTGATCATGTGTTTGCTGGTGAATATGAGGGTGATATTGACTATAATAAAGAGGAAATAATGGATGTTTGTTTTAAATCGATGTCGGAGATTAAAAATGATTTAAACAATTCGCCAACAGCTTATACGGTCTGGTTTAAGCTTGCCTTTCCAAAAGTAGAGGCGTGGTGGTATCAACAATTAAAATATAAAGTAGCCTAATAAATTTAACTTTGTGTACACATGCTTATCATTTATTATATACTAGTATTATTCGGAACATTTCTTATTATGGAAGGTGTAACCTGGTGTACACACCGGTTTGTAATGCATGGTTTTTTGTGGGTGTTGCATAAAGATCATCATCAGGTAGAACCTGGGTTTTTTGAAAAGAATGATGCCTTTTTTATCATCTTTGCTATTCCAAGTATGTTACTCATCTATTTTGGCACATTTGATAATGTTTGGTGGATGCAGGCTATTGGGTTTGGCATCATGGCCTATGGGTTTGCTTATTTTATGGTGCATGATGTTATTATTCATCAACGATTTAAATGGTTTACCCGCAGCAATAATACGTATGTGAGAGCTATTCGCTGGGCGCATAAAATGCATCATAAACATTTAAATAAACACCAGGGTGAAAGCTTTGGTATGTTATATGTACATAAAAAGTACTGGGAAAAAATCCGTCGGGATAAAAAATTAATGGCGGGTAATAAAAAAGTAGAATATGCTCCTGAGGAATAATAGTTAGTTTTTTCAAGCCTTACCTTCATGCTACAATACATTTTTGATTAAGTCAACTTCATACGATTTTATCTTTTTAGGCACAGGCTGTGCTTCTCTCAGCTTGCTTATGCGACTTTTAAAGTCAGACAAATTCAACGATAAAAAAATATTACTAATTGATAAGGATGTCAAAAACAATAATGACCGTACCTGGTGTTTTTGGGAACAAGAAGATGGGTTTTTTAATGAAATTGTTTACAAGAAATGGAATACCATTTCATTCCTGAGTGATGGGTATTCTGCTGCTATGGATATTTCACCCTATCAGTATAAAATGATCAGGGGGATTGATTTTTATAATTATTGCTTTGATGAAATCTCAAAGCATGATTCTATTGAAATTTTAAGAGGAAATATTGGTGATTGGGTTTACGAAAATGAAGTATTAAACATTGAAGTTGATAACAAAAAATATTTGTTTGACAACACAATACTCTTCAATTCTATTTATCTGCCTAAACCATCAAACAAAGAAACAATCAAGCTGCTTCAACATTTTAAAGGCTGGATTATCGAAACGGCTGAGCCTGTTTTTGATCCAGCTAATGCTACTATGATGGACTTTAGAGTTCATCAGCAAAACGGTACAAGTTTCGTTTATGTAATGCCTTTTAATGCTACAACGGCATTAGTTGAATACACGTTGTTTACAAAGGATTTACTAAGGTCTGAGGAATACGACAAAGAAATTCGGCACTATATTCAGTCGTTTCTTCATATTGACAATTTTACAATCAAAGAAGAAGAGTTTGGTATAATACCTATGACCAATGAGCAATTGTTATTCAAAAAAAATGGTTGGAATATTGGTACTGCGGGAGGGCAAACAAAAGGCTCAAGCGGGTATACATTTCAATTTATTCAAAAACAATCACAACAAATTGTTGATTGCCTAATAGCCAAAAAGCCATTGGATACTTTACCGGCTGAACCACGTAGATTCAGGTTTTATGATAATACCTTACTAGAAGTGTTGTATTACAACAAAGTGCCGGGAAGTGAAATCTTTACTACATTGTTTAAAAAAAATAAACCTCAGCAGGTACTGAGGTTTTTAGACAATGAAACTAATTTAAAAGATGAATTGAAAATAATATCATCATTACCAACCTGGCCTTTTTTAAAAGCTGCGATTAAGCAATTGTAATTAATTGTCGGGATCCATTTGCATAAATTCTCTCTTAACAGCCTTCAGCATACTGAATAATTGTGCAACCTGTATCAACAATAAAACAAAAAGAGCCAGTAGCACAAACCAGGGAAGGTTAATAGTTTTTACTGGAGGAATCTCTTTTTGGAATTTTTCAATATGCCAACCAGTTAAGGCAGCGCCAAAAGCCATACCCACCAGAAGAAAAGAAAGTAAAGAGTACACTACTTTCATGAACATAATTCGCATAGTAGAATAGCCTACTTTGAAATTCTCAAGAATAGCGGCTGGTATAATCAATACCAGGGCAATCCAGCTCCAGTTTTTGTTAAACCAATCATTGTCTAATGTGAGGTTTAAAATAAGTATTAGAAAAATGGATAACAATCCCCAGGGAAATAGGAGAAACATTGAAGGCTTATGATTAGGTCGCATGGTTAACATTTTGGTTTCGAAAAGAAAGGTAGAAAATAAAGGGCAAAATAAAAAAATTCAGAATTCTGTTTCTTGGATGAAAGCCGCTGAAATGTGGTATTTCCGCACCATATTCCAGCGATATTTTGGGATTAGCTGATTCAGGCTATTGATTAATAAATATCAACATAATTGTGTTTTGCAGTAATTTTATGCCGTATTTGATAAAGATTAATAATCGCTTATTCCATCAACTCGAGATTTAAATTTTTAAATTTAAATCAGTATATTAATAAAATTGAAAACCTGGAAAATGATAAAGATTAAATTGCTGCTACTATTTATTTTATTTGTCGTAGTAAGAGTTGATGCGCAGACTTTTCGAATAGATACTACTGATGTATCCTTCGAAAATAAATTAAGACCATGTCTTCATGTTACATATGATGCCCCCGCTAAAACGGTAAAGAAAGGGTGGGAAGATTATATGAAAAGGAATTATAAAATAAAAATAAAAGGCATAGGATTATTTACCGATAAAGACATTATAGATGCTGAAGATGTAACGATACATTCCATTGCAGATAAGCGAATGAATATGTATGCTAAGGTGACAGATATACCCGGCGGATCTGAAATGAAATTCTTTATGTCATTTGGATACGATTTTTTTATTGGCCCTGATAATTATGGGAAGGAGTTTGGTAGTATGCATCAATTACTGAATGATTTTAGTGTAAAATTTTTAAATGATTTTTATGGAGATGAGATTTCATCTGCCCTTAAAAAAATAAAGGGTTATGAAAGGGATATTAAAAAGAAAAATAAGGAGATTGGATCCAATATTAAAAAAAGTAAGAATGCCTCTGATGCTGTTGCCAGTGGTTTGGAAGGGAAAAACAATACATTAAACCTTGAAATAGATAGGCTGCAAGCAAAAATTAAAGATATCCAAGAAGAGATCGAAACTATAAAATTGAAACAAGAAGGTATAATTGTAAAATAAAAATTGGAAAATGAAGCAGTTTAAAACAGGCTTATTGATATTTATTGTAATTATTTTTTTGGTATTTGCTATTCAGAATTTTGAAAATGTAAATATTGTATTATTTAAGTGGGGGATTAAATTGCCATTGGCTTTCTCAATGGTGGCAGTATATATTTTGGGTATGTTTACTGGAGGTCTTTTTTGGTCAAATCTTAAAAAGCTTACCAAGCATGAAGAAGAGCCTAAATCTAAAATTGAAGAGTAAGGTTTGAAAAATTAATACCAAACAATTACTGTAATTTATTTATCTCAATTCTCCCTAATTATTTGTATATTTCAGACACCCATTACCTTACAATAATAGCAGGTATTGGGTATATTTTTTTAGTTAACTGAACAATTGAAAACAGATAAAACAAATATTTTTATTTATGAATGCAGATATTATTGATGTAAGAAATTTGACGATAGAAGATTATCAGGAATTGAAGGAAACGATGATGCAGGCTTATGCAAGCCTGGGAGGTCAATACTGGAAAGAGGAATCTATAAAAAAATTGATACAGAAATTTCCTGATGGTCAGGTAGTTATAACACTCAATGAAGTAGTAGTTGGTTGTGCATTGTCATTGATAGTAAATTATGACAAATATGGAGATAACCATACCTACCGTGATATCACCGGCAATTTTAGTTTTGAAACCCATACTCCTAAAGGAGATACGCTATATGGTATAGAGGTATTTGTACATCCGAATTATAGAGGAATGAGGTTGGCACGACGTTTATATGATGCCAGAAAAGTTTTGTGTGAGCGATTAAACCTGAGAGCAATTGTTGCTGGCGGAAGAATTCCCAAATATGGAATGTATGCTGATGAATACACCCCGAAAGCATATATAGAAAAAGTTAAGAAAAGGGAAATTTTTGATCCTACCTTATCCTTTCAATTGTCAAATGATTTTCAGGTGAAACGAATAATCAAAAATTATTTGCCTGAAGATGAGGAGAGTAAAGGTCTTGCTACTTTGCTAATCTGGCATAATGTATATCATGATGAAAAAAGTATTTTACTTCGTAAGAAGGATATTATTCGCATTGGATTAGTACAATGGCAAATGCGGCATTATCATACAACTGAAGATCTGTTGAAGCAAGTCGAATATTTTGTTGATGCGGTTAGTGATTATGAATCAGATTTTATATTATTCCCAGAATTATTCAATGCTCCGCTAATGGGATTGCATAATGAAATGGATAGTCGTCATGCAATTCAGGAATTAGCCAAGTTTACACCAGTGATTATTGAAGCGATGAGTAAAATGGCTGTTTCTTATAATGTGAATATTATCGCTGGTAGTATGCCTGAAATTATTGACGGCAAAGTTTATAATGTAAGCCATGTATTACAACGTACTGGAAAGAATGATAAACAGGCAAAGATTCATATCACACCTTCCGAAGAATATGAATGGCATATACAGGGCGGCAATGAAATTAAAGTGATCGATACGGATGCCGGAAAAATTGGAGTCCAGATATGTTATGATGTTGAATTCCCGGAGATGACAAGAAAACTGGCAGAAGATGGTATGCAGATATTATTTGTTCCTTTTTTAACGGATACACAAAATGCGTATAACCGGGTACGATTCTGCTCGCAGGCAAGAGCAATAGAAAACGAATGTTTTGTAGCTATTGCTGGAAGCGTTGGGAATTTGCCAAAAGTAACAAATATGGATCTGCAATTTGCGCAGTCTGCTGTATTTACACCAAACGATTTCGCTTTTCCGGTAACTGGTATCAAAGCTGAAGCTACCGCCAATACTGAAATGATTGTTGTAAGTGATGTGGATCTGTCTTTACTTACAGAATTACATAATTATGGAAGTGTACAAACCTTGAAAGACAGAAGATTAGATCTTTATCAAGTTAACTTTTCGGAGCAACTAAATGAGGTTAAAAAAGAAGAAGTTTTAACTGCTGTAAAGAATTAATCCGTAATTTATTTTATATCGTAGCAGAAAATAATGATAATAAATGAATGAATTCTGGGATAAAATTTTATTCAAATTAGGAGATTTTACGCTTACGCCTGCTAAGATCGCAGCAGCTATTCTGGTAATTGTCATCACCTGGTTTGTATTATTGTTAATCAAAAAAATATTACTGCATCCTAAAAAAATGGATGCCACAGAGAAAGGGAGAAGAATTTCTGCATTTCAACTTTTGCGATATTTAGTTTGGGTAATCGTCTTTTCAATTTGTATCAAGATTGCTGGCTTTGATATTACAATCTTAGTTGCTGGTTCCGCAGCATTATTAGTAGGTATTGGGTTTGGTTTGCAAAATATCTTCAGCGATCTTATTTCAGGTTTATTTTTATTATTTGAAAGAAAAGTAAAAGTTGGTGATGTAATGGAGGTTGATAATATTGTGGGAAAAGTACAAGCAATAAATCTTAGAACCTCGGTGCTGTTAACCAGAGATGGATATGATATCATTGTTCCTAATCATAAATTCATAACGGAGAATGTTATTAACTGGAGCCATAATAGTTATGAAAGAAGATTTCAGATTGAAGTAGGCGTTAGCTATGGTAGTGATGTGGAGCTGGTTACTAAGTGTTTGTTAGCATGTGCGAATGAACATCAGGAACTAATTAAAACAGAAGATCATAAACCTTTAGTCCGGTTTAGCGATTTTGGGGACAGTGCTTTAATCTTTTATTTAATGTTCTGGACAAAAGATATTTTTCATGTAGAACAGATAAAAAGCGAGATAAGGTATAAAATATTCCAGTCTTTCCGGGAAAACAAAGTAGTGATACCATTCCCGCAAAGAGATGTTCATATGATTCCGAAATCTATATAATGCCATTGCAAGTAGTAAACAAAGTGTCGTTAAGTCTTTGAGTTTTTAAAATAGATGGGCAGTTACAAAATGTAAATTATTTTTTGAAAAAACCATGTTGGATTAATTTTGTTATATGGAAGGTGTTAGTTCATATATTTATATTTTAGCGGCCTGTTTACTGGTAATATTCTCTTACGTTTATAATATTATCTCTCAAAAGACAGGAATTCCTTCTGTTTTACTGTTATTAATATCAGGTATTGCACTTCGTGAAATTCTAATAACAAATCATCAAACAGTTTCCATCCCGTCCTATACAGTTGAACTATTCGGTATTATTGGATTAATCATGATAGTCCTGGAAGCTGGATTGGATCTTCAAGTAAGCCGTAAGAAAATAAAGCTGGTAAGAAATGCTTTTTTATCTGCAGTTTTTATTTTGGCCTTTTCCTCATTTGCCTGTTCTGCATTACTTTATTATTCCTTACAAGAGAGCTTTTTAAATTGTTTGATTTATGCAATTCCACTTTCAGTAGTAAGCAGTGCAATTGTTATCCCAAGTATTTCTCATTTAGCAGAACATAAAAAGGAATTTCTAGTATATGAAACTTCATTTTCAGATATACTTGGCATCATCATTTTTAATTATATTATTGCAGGCAATTTTTTGCAAGCAGGTAATTTATTGCTCTTTTTTGGCTCTACCGTATTAGCCCTTGCATTAAGTGTAGTGCTTTCGTTGCTTATACTTTTAATGCTGACTAAAATAAAGACCAAAATCAGGTTTTTCCTTGTATTTGCTATACTTATTTTTTTATATGCCGGTGGAAAAATGCTTAATCTTCCAGCGTTATTTATTATTCTTTTATTTGGAATGATAGTTAGTAACTGGCATTTGGCACTGTTTCATCGGTTTTATAAGTGGATGAATTTTTCTGAAGTAAATGATGTAGTAAAACTATTGCACAGTTTAACTGCTGAAAGTAGTTTCCTTATTCGCACTTTTTTCTTTTTTATTTTTGGTTTAACGATTGATGTTCGTTTGTTAATTGAAATTGATGTTGTGTTAAATGGAAGTGCTCTTGTTATTATTTTATTTATTGTCAGGTATATTTATTTACGGTTCTTCTTGCATTCGCATATTTTCCCTGAACTTTTTTTCATGCCCAGAGGTTTAATTACTGTGCTTTTATTTTATAGTATACCAGAGGTATATAAACTATCAAAGTTTAATGAAGGCATTCTGTTTTTTGTTATACTTACTACAAGTGTCATCATGATGATAGGTTCGATTAGTTATGGTCGGCCGGAGTTGGAAGCTATTAGCGATGAATTGCCAATAGATGCTAATTCAGAAGTTTGGATTGGTATAGGGGAAGAGGCTTCTGACCCGGATGAAGATGAGCAGTATGGGCATTCATAGAAATGGTATAGGACTTAATCCTTCACTATACTTACATTTGCAAATATCTAATTGTAAAAGTGAAATTATTAAGAACTGCTTATCAGCGGATTTTCTTTTTTATAAGAAATAATCTTTCTAGACCACAATATATTACTCTTGTTGCGGTTATTACCGGTCTTGTTTCTGGATTAATAGCTGTACTATTAAAAATAATTGTTCATTATTTGCAAAAATCTTTTTCTTATGGTGAATGGTACTATCTCTTTCTTCCGGCTACAGGATTGATTTTAACTGTATTCATTATCAAATATTTTTTTAGTGGTATTCTGAGTAAAGGGATTGCAATGGTATTAAAAGCCATAGCAAAGAAATCTTCCTTTATCCCCACTAGTAATGTTTATAAACATGTCATTACCAGTTCGCTTACTGTTGGATTAGGGGGGTCAGCAGGACTCGAAGCCCCCATTGTGGCAACTGGTTCTTCATATGGTTCTTTTTTCGGTCGCATTGCCGACCTCACTTATCAGGAAAGAACTTTAATGATTGCCTGCGGTGCTGCTGCTGGTATTGCTGCAGTTTTTAATGCACCAATAGCAGGAGTCATTTTTGCTGTTGAAGTATTGTTGGCAGAGACGATAGTTAGTTACTTTATTCCACTTATGATTTCGGCGGTAGCTGGTGTGTTATGTTCAAAAATAATTTTGCAGGAAACAATACTCTTTAATTTTGTTTTGAAGCAGGAATTTAATTATATAAATGTTCCATACTATTTGTTGCTGGGAGTTGTAGCAGGTTTTATTTCTCTTTATTATGCAAGGGTCTTTAAAAAAATAGAAAATAAATTACATAGTATTCAATGGAATATATTTTTGAAAGCTATCGTGGGCGGAGGATTGTTAGCAACACTTATATTTATTTTTCCACCGCTATTTGGTGAGGGTTATTTCAATGTTGGAGAATTAGCCAATGGAAATGCACAAAACTTGGTAGCAAGTAATTTATTTAATTTATCAGGAAGCGATTGGTCGGTACTTATATTTCTTGGTTCAATCATGTTGCTAAAGCCCATTGCAACAGCGATTACATTAGGGGCAGGAGGCAACGGTGGAAATTTTGCTCCCTCTCTTTTTGTAGGTTCATTTCTTGGTTTTTTCTTTTCAAAAATGGCGAATATGACAGGGCTTGTAAAACTACCTGAAAGCAATTTTAGTCTGGTAGGTATGGCAGGAGTACTTAGTGGAGTTATGTATTGCCCTTTGACAGCTATTTTTTTAATTGCAGAAATTACAAACGGATATGGCTTATTTATTCCTTTAATGATTGTGTCTTCTTTGTCATTTTTTATTGTAAAGCATTTTGAACCATTTTCAATGGAGTTAAAAAGGCTTGCAAAAGATGGAGAAGTGTTTACCCATAAAAGAGAACAAAATATTCTTACGTCAATTGAATTGGAAACTATGTTGGCTGATAATTATGAAACAGTCTCTATTAATGATAATTTAAGTCAATTAATTGTTTCTATAAAGAAGAGCGAAAAGAATATTTTTGCGGTGATTGATGAAAAGGAAAAATTTGCAGGATTTATTGAGTTGAATGATATTAAGAAATTACTTTTTGAACCCGATAAATATGATAAAATAACACTTCGAAGTTTAACCAAAAAGCCCAGGGATATTATTTATAATGACGAATCGATGCAAAAAGTAATGGATAAATTTGATAGTTCTCAAACCTGGTATTTGCCAGTATTAAATAAAGAAAAAAAGTTTATTGGTTTTATTTCTAAAACAAAATTATTTGCAAAATATAGAGAAGCGCTTTCAGCAAATAATGATTTATATGAAAGTTAAGTAAATGAGTTTATTTGCAATCATCACCATATTAGTAGTTATTACGGCTGTATTTGCCTACCTCAATACCAGGTACTTAAAACTTCCTGAAACGATTGGCATGATGATTATTGCTTTAGTTTTTTCGTTATTGTTAATTGGAGCAGGTGTCGTATTCCCGGTTGTTTCTGAATTTGCCAGCAACTTTATCAAGGATATTGACTTTAGCGAAGTGTTATTAGATATCATGTTAAGTTTTTTGCTTTTTGCTGGTGCATTACATACGGATAGTTCTTTGTTAAAAGCAAACCGTAACTCAATCACTTTATTTGCTATTGCAGGAGTTATCTTATCAACGCTTTTAGTTGGCATTTTGCTTTATTTTTTCTTGCAAACCTTTTTAACTCCAATTAATTTCTGGTATTGTCTTTTGTTTGGCGCATTAGTGGCGCCCACAGATCCCATTGCTGTTTTAGGCATCTTAACGAAAGCAGGAGCTCCAAAGGATGTAGAAATTAAAATTGTAGGGGAGTCCTTATTTAATGATGGGATTGGTGTTGTTTTGTTTTTATCGTTATTGGAGATAATTACTATCGGAACAAATAATGTTTCGTTAGGGGATATTGGTATTTTGTTGCTGCAGGAAATTGGCGGCGGAATTTTATTTGGCTGGATTTTGGGACAGATTGGATTTAGATTGATGCGAAAGATTGACCATTATCAAACTGAAGTTTTAGTTACTCTTGGAATTGTTATGGGTGGATATTTGCTGGCCCAATTATTACATCTTTCCGGGCCACTAGCAATGGTCGTTGCAGGGCTTTTTACAGGAAGCAGATCAAAAGTGCATGCTATGAGTAATACAACAGAATTATACGTCGATAAATTCTGGGAACTTATTGATGTACTAATGAATGCAATTCTTTTTGTATTAATTGGATTGGAGTTACTAACTCTTGAATTTAACTTTAATTATCTGATAGCAGGTTTAGTCGCAATACCAATTACCTTATTAGCAAGGTATTTGTCTTTATTTATACCGGCTGTAATATTTAAAAAATATATCAATACCGATAAGAAAACTATTCGCTTAATGACCTGGGGTGGTCTTAAAGGCGGGTTGTCTATTGCTATGGCATTATCCTTATCAGCACCCTTACCGAAAACCCAGTTTGTATTTATGATCTATGTGATTGTTGTTTTTTCAATCATCATTCAAGGTCTTTCAGTTGGTAAATTAGTGAAAAAATTATTTTAAAATATTGTTGTACATTAAGAAAAAGGATAAGTATATTATATAATCAAGATGAAATAGCATAAATCAAAGAAGCGTATGGAAAAATTGAGATATCAGCATGTAGTAGAAATTGTCATTGTTATTGTAGGGTCAGTTATTTTAGGCTGGTTAATAAAAAAATTAATATTCCCCTATTTATATAGGCTTACACATAAAACAAAATGGAAAAGTGATGACCTTGTAATTGAGAGTGTAGGGAAATGGGTTGTTTTTTGGTTTTTTCTTGCAGCTTGTTTTTATGTACTTCCCATTTTTATTGATACATTTTCTTTTGCGAGAGCTAATCAAAAAGTATTAAGGAATTTTCTTTCCTCAATGTATATTTTATCATTGTCAATTGTTATTGCAAGAATAGCCGCTGGCATGTTGGCGATTCGTACTGAAAATGATGATAGTATATTGCCAACTACTTCTATTCTTGGCAATATTGCAAAGGCGATTGTATATGTTATAGGGTTTATTTTTATTCTGCAAACGTTTGGTGTTGCAATTGCGCCTTTAGTTACAGCATTAGGTGTTGGTGGTATAGCAGTAGCTTTGGCATTACAGCCTACTTTGTCAAATCTTTTTTCAGGATTACAATTAATTGCATCGGGTAAAATTAATATTGGTGATTTTATACAATTGGAAAGCGGTCAAAAGGGGTTTATCAGGGATATAACCTGGCGTAATACAACGATTGAAACAGCACAGAACAATGTGATTGTTGTGCCAAATACAAAAATGGCTGATTCAATAGTTGAAAATTTTTTCTTGACTGACAAGAAAATTACATTTAATATTTTAGTGGGTGTTAGTTATGAAAGTGATCTTGAAAAAGTAGAAAGCGTTTCGATAGCGGTGGCAAAGGAAATATTGGAGAAAGAACCGGGCGGCATTAAAGAGTTTGAACCTTTTGTGCGATTTTATAATTTTGGAGATAGTAGTATTGATCTAAAAATATTTTTACAGGTAATGGAATATGCTGATCAATTTATGATTACATCCAAATTCATTAAAGCCTTACATGCTACTTATAATAAAGAAGGAATTAATATCCCGTTCCCGATACGTACAGTATATATGAAAAACGAAAAAGAGTGATTTGGAACTAACTTCCTTTGATATAATTTTCCATGTTGTTGATAATGAATTGTTGTTCTTCAATCAGGTACTTTACTACGTCTCCGATAGAAATAATTCCTACTAGTTTGTTTTTAGCAGTTACAGGTAAGTGTCTAATGTGTTTTTCAGTCATTATTCTCATGGCATCTTCTATAGCGTCATCCGCATTTATTACTATTAGATCAACTGTCATTATTTCTTTTATAAAGGTCTCTTTGGATGACTTTCCTTTCAATACGACTTTCCGGGCATAATCTCTTTCCGTAAAAATGCCAGCTAATTTTTCATTTTCCATTACAATCAAAGCGCTGATATTTTTCTCATACATCAATTCAAGTGCTGAATAAACAAGCGAATCAGGAGTTACAGAGATTATTTTTCTTTCTTTTGCTTTTAAGATGTGATTTATTGTAGCCATATGCAGATAAATTTATTTCAGTTGCTGATGATTAAATAAAAGTTAATCCATATTTATTATCTAAAAGATAAGATAATATTCTGATTCTAAAAATTAATTCTAGGACCAATAACTAATACTATAGTTATTTTATAAGGAAGGGGAAAGTGTAGTGGCCTCGCCAGGAATCGAACCTGGATCTGGAGCTTCGGAAACTCTTATACTATCCATTGTACTACGAGGCCGGAAAATTATATTAATCCCGGTGCATTGGTAGCAAATATTTTTACTGCAATGGCGAGCAATATTACACCAAAAAATTTTCTTACCGCTATTAAACCTGCAGGTCCAAGTAATTTTGCAATAGGTCCTAATGATTTTAAAACTATATAAACAATTATAAGGTTTATAAGTATCGCAATTAATAAAACGGTTTCTCCAAAATCTGATCCACGGAGTGACATAATGGTTGTTAATGTCCCTGATCCTGCTATTAATGGGAAGGCAATAGGTACAACTGTTGCCGCTTTTACATCCATATCTCCCTTAAAAAATTCCAGGCCCAGAACCATTTCAAGTCCTAAAATAAAAATAACGATAGAACCACCAACAGCAAAAGCGCTTATATCGAGACCAAGGATTCCTAAAAAGGCTTCTCCTATAAACATAAAAAGAATCATTAATCCGCCGGAAATTAAGGTTGCTTTGAATTCATTAATGCCTCCCATTTTTTGCTTTAAGGAAATTAAAATTGGAACAGAACCCAATATATCTATCACAGCAAATAATGTAAAAGTTACAGTAAGCAGTTTGTTGAAATCAATATTCATACAATGATTTTGGTAAAATTAGGTTTTGTTAAGGAATGGGAGATTGAAATTTCAATCTCCCATTTGTAAAAGTATGAATTGAATATCACTCTTTTTTAAAGAGTTCAGATCCAAATTGGATTGAAAGAAGACATTTGTTACATAGGCAATCTGTAAATAGTTGTTTCAGGTATGCCCTTTGTTTGGTTGTTAGTTTCGTGTCAAAGCATTGACACTGCGTGATATTTTCGGCTTTGCATTCAAAAGTTGTGTTACAGTTTGGGCAATATTTAGTTTTAGGAACAGACATATTCTATTGAATAATTAAAAAGCAAAGCGAATGCCAAGATGCCCATTAAATCCGAGTGTATTAAAGCCACTTATTTCAGTGTATTGACTGTTCGTTATATTTCTGAGGTCTAAGAATAAATTTAATTTATTTTTTAGTAAAGTATATGCTGTATAAATATCCCAAAGCAAATAAGCTTTTAAAGTGGTATTAACCGTTTCAAAAGTGTTGTTGTCAAAGTATGCATCCTTTCTTTTCCCAACACTCATAAGGTTTGCACTGATGAAAAAATTGTCACTTAATTGGCTGGCCAGATTTATGCCAATGCTGGACTTGGGTCTTCTTAATAAATTATTATAAGTCGTGTCTTTTCCATTTTTTTGTGTTGTAATCTCACCTGTTACAAATGAATAGAAAGCTTTAAGGGTAGTTTTCTTTGACAATTTATAACTTGCCTCCCATTCAACTCCTTTGTCTTTTTGTTTATCCTGGTTGATGTATTGCGATTGAAAAGTTGCACTATTAAAATAGAAAAAGATTACATCCTTTACATTTCTATTGAACAATACCGCTCTGCTGGTAAACTTTGTATCGGCAGAAAAATATTGGAGACCAACTTCTGATGTAATTCCTGCTTCAGGATTTAGCGAAGTGTTGCCATATTCGGAAAATAGCTGATATAGAGATGGTGTTCTATATGCAGATGAAATATTAGAAAACAATTTTACTTTATTATTAATTAAATAAGAAGGATTAATATTGAATACTCCATAAGTTCCATATTGAGAATGAATATTTAGACGAGTTCCCAATTCAAGATTGAAGCCTGATTTGTCATTCCAGTTAATGGCTGTATAAATACCGAGTTGATTTTGTGTCAGGCTATCTTTTGAATAAATAGATTTAAAGGGTCCAAAAAAGCCAACAGAAGAATATTCCTGATCAGACGCTGAAGATCGGTAGTCAATGCCTGCAGTCAGTTTTAATTGCTTCTTTAATGGAATATGAAGATAAGCGTCTGCAAAATGTTCAGCACCTTTATAGCTTCCTTGGGACCAGGTGTCAAATCCATTCCTGCTTTTTAAAGAATCATCAGTGTAAAGGCGATTAATATTATTAAAACTATAAAGCAGGTTAAGTTTGGCTTTGCCAAAATTTAATTCATTTTTTACTCCTATCTGCCAGCTTTTTTGATTGTAAGTATAATCCAATTCATCAGTAAATGCACCTTGATCAATATCGCCTTTTATTGTACTTGAACGAAAAAAAGGTTGTATATAAATTTTTTCAGAAGGTTTAATTCCTAGTCCGAGTTGAATACCGGTTTGTTGAAACCCATCTTTATCAGTGATGGAAAAATTATTATTATTGATGGCTTCATTAATGCCGTTTGTAGAATTATATGATATAACAGCATTATAATCAATTATTCCTGATTTTCCATTTACGCTTGCATTTGTTCTGAATGATGCATTGCTGCCATAACTGGCGAATCCATTCCCTGCAATAGATTTTGAATTTGATTTTTTAGTAATAATATTGATAACTCCAGCGATAGCATCACTGCCATAAAGAGTTGATTGGCTTCCTTTTAAAATTTCAATTCGTTCAATGTTTGCTAAAGGTAAATTACGAATATCATAATTACTTCCGATGCCAGATGGATCATAAACTGGAATCCCATCAATAGTTATCAGCGTATGCTCGGATCTTGCACCACGAAGAAAGATACTTTTTTCTTTACCTGTATTACTGTTTGCGCC
Organism: Chitinophagaceae bacterium; assembly: GCA_024643655.1. Lineage (GTDB taxonomy): Bacteria > Bacteroidota > Bacteroidia > Chitinophagales > Chitinophagaceae > JJ008. The sequence goes on from JAHEMM010000027.1 coordinate 22,737, forward strand.
ACTGATAAATATTCCCGCCTGTTCGGTCAGCAATTGTGATAGGTCTTTACCGCCACTTCTTTCTAATTGTTCACTGGTAATGATGGTAACTACTTTGCCTGTTAACGATGTTTTGTTAGGATACTTGTTAGCTGTTAGAACTACTTCATCTAAAGAAATTTTAGTGGTGTCTTCCTTAAATGAAGGGACAAGTTGTGCTTTTAGTTGACTGCCAATGAAAACAGCAGCCACTACAAAAAATTGTTTTTTCATTTTTTATGAAATTTTTGTTGTGACTGCTTCCGGAAATTAAGAGATAGAAATATAAACGTCTTGCGACTTTTACATCTCATGCCTTTCACCCGAAAGCTGAATGTTTTTTGCTTGATGTGGCAGGTCTTCTGGCTTACTCCGTTGAATGATGCCTTCCCATCTTGTGATAGTGGCGTGAAGATCAAACAACAATAAAGGAGCTTACAGCTACGGGGATAGCGTCGGTTTTTCACCGACTTCCCTTTTAATCCTGGTTTTTAGGCCAGGAACCAAATCGGTGCAAATGTAGGGAGAGAAGATTTCTTTTCTTGAATTAAATATTTACAACCCTTTTTTTCGTTTTGGAATAAACTTTGCTATACTCTTCCGGTAAGTCTGCAATCAATATTGTTTGAAAAGTCGGTTAAGATTCAATAGTTTTTTAACAAATAGAATAATAATTCAAATTGGTTTTATTCGTTGAATACTTACAAATTCTTTATTAATTTTTAAATACTATTACTTTAATCCATTTAATATAAACAAAGACGTATTTATTTGATGAAATAATTAAATTATGATTAGTAAAATGAAAAAGATAATTTTTGTTTTTTGCGGATTAATAATGTCAGTTTCCTTTGTAAATGCACAAGAAAAGATTCCGAAGTTTGAAGTGGGTGCTGGTTTTAGCAACTATATTTATCAAGGAGATTTAACGCCTAATAATTTAGGATCTTATGAAACAATGCGATTTGGTTTGCAGTTGCATGGAAGTCTGATTTTGAGCCCTTCTTTTATAGCGAGAACAAATTTTGCAATTGGTGGTCTTCGGGGAGATGATGCAGCATATAAAAAGCCCGAATTCAGGAGATTTAGAAATTTTAATTTCCGGACTTCATTAGTTGAACTTTCAGAATTGGTGCTTTGGAATCCGTTGAAAACAAATTATACGAATACTGGCTTTTCGCCCTATTTGATGGGCGGACTAGGAATTAGTCTAATGAATATAAAAAGCGACAGAGCAAATTTTAATCCTGATTATTTTATTGAAGGCGCTCAGATATTACAAAATATTGCTGAAGATGAAGCTCATGGTACGCCAACTGTTATACCAGTTATTCCAATTGGTGCAGGTATCCGTTATGGATTTTCACCGGCATTGGCTGTATATGCAGAATCTTCTTATCGCCTTATGTTTAATGATTATCTGGATGGATTTAGTAAAGCGACAAATCCAGATAATGGCGACCACTATCAAACAATTTCAGTTGGTATTATATTTCGTCCAGGTGCAAAAGGAAAAATGGCTTGTCCTTCTGTTAAATAGAAGGAGATATTATTTTTTCTTTTGTACTTTTATCCATTGAAGAGAAATGCCAATGTAATAATTTCGCTTAGGTGCAGCATTATAAAAACGATTAGCAGCAGCATTGATGTCATTGCCTAAACTATAGGTTTTATTTAGAAGATTGTCAACTCCGGTATAAAAATTTAATTTGTATTTATTCCGGATTGTATTTTTCCACCCTGCTCTGCAACCGAGTAAATGATAGGGATCTGCATTTGCTGTATTGGCATCATTCAGATAAATTTTTGAGGCATAATAGTAAGTGAAATTTGTATAGAATCCCTTTTTAAATTGAAGGTCAGCGACTGCTGATAAAGTATTTGAAGGTACAGAGGGCACAGTCTTTCCTGTAAAATCACTCGACCCTTTTATAAAACTGCCATAGCGAAAATGGTTGTACGTATAATCTACTCTGATCGTATAGTAATCTAAAATACTTTTTCCCGGATTGCTTTTAAGATAATCTGCATGTAGCTCAATCCCTTTTTGTTTTACACTTCCGGCATTTACAAAAAAATCAGCTCCTGACAAATCTCTTCGTTGGACTAAGGCATTATTCAGCTTAAAGTAAAAACCTGTTGCCTCTAACAGTAGTTTACTTTGAAATAATTCATAGTGCATGGTCATTTCATAATTCCATCCATATTCAGCTTCCAGCTCAGTACTAATCACTCCTGTCGATGGTAATAGTTCTCCAACAGTTGGTGGCGAAAAGCCTCTGGAAACAGTAGCTTTTACTGATAGGTCATCTCCAATTATTTTTTTTATGGCAATTCTTGGGGCTAATTCATTTTTATAATTTCGATTTTGTTTTACAATCGGGTATTTATTTAACCTGGTAAATTCAACTTTGGTCTTATTAATACTAATACCAGAAGTAATTAACCATCCTGCTCCAGGATTTAAATCCCCCTGTATAAAAAAGTTATAAGTTGTATAATTAATATCATCATTTGTTTGTATTGTATCCGGATTGCCATTTTTATTATCCGACACTTGCGTATTGAAATATCCTTGTTGAAATTCTGCACCTCCTACGAGTTGAAACGCATTCAGATTTTCATTTGTTTTGTTATAGCTGAATACTGTCCGTCCTCCAAAACTTGGTTCGTTTCTTCTTTCATAATTACGAATAGAAGGGTTTTTAATTTGAGAAAAAGCGCCGTATAAAGTGGTTGCGTTTTTAAGCGAATTATTGATGTGATAAGTATTTGTAAATCCGGCAGTGATATTTTTTTGATAGATAGCTGCTTTTGCATTTACAGCAGATGGGAAAGGACCAGCAGCAGGCCTTGCTGCTTTAGGGTTCGTGGTAAAATCTGCTAATGTCAATGCACCAGGCGTTTCATAATATAAATCAGTATAAAGCAGGGAAGCAGATAGTTGTTGCTTATCGGAAATTTTTAATTGCGATTGCCAGGAGAAATTGTCTCGTCTCATTTTAGTCTGCACTCTATAACCATCCGATTGATTATGTGCATAGGTAATCTGATTTTTATTTTCCTGCCCGGATGATTCGTCGGTACCATTCTTTTTGCCATATGCGGCTGACAGAAAAATATTCTGTAAGTTATAACTGCCGGTAATATATTCAAGTGATACTCCAGGTTTCCAGTTGTCAAAATTATTTACCAGTATCAATCCACCTGTTCCGGCTCCATACATACTGCCCGCTGGCCCTTTAAATATTTCGATAGAACTAAAATTATTCCATGCCAATTGATTGAAATAGGTGTTACCTCCGGGATCGGTTAAAGGGATGTTATTCCAGTAAACTTTTACATTACGAACTCCAAATGGAGAACGCAGCGAACTACCTCTGATGTTGATTCGATAGCTGCCCGGACTTCTTTCTTCCATTCTAACACCTGCTACAGTATTAAATCCATTAACAAGAGAAGTTTTATTATTCCTGTCCCCATTATTTAGCTCAATAACTTTTACCGTAGCGGTGGAATTTCTTTCTGTTTTATTTTGCTCAAAAGCTTTAATCGTTATTTCATCAAGAGTTTTTAAACTGTCTTTAGATATTTCCTGAGAAAAAAGGGTAGTATAGAAAATAGAAAACAGAATTAGAAAAGCAGTTTTTTTCATAGAAAAAGAATTGGAGAGTGTAAAGATAGAATGTTTTTACTTTATCTTCAACCCATGATAGCAAAGAACAAATTGGGCCTGTTTTCCCTCACCATGATTGTTATTGGTCTTGTAATAGGAACAGGAATTTTTCGTACCTCTAAAGATGCTGCAGAAGCTGCTGCGACACCAACTATTTTCTTTGCCGCATGGGTTGTGGCGGGTTTGGTGGCAATTTGTGGTGCATTGACATATGCAGAAATTGGTAGCCGTTATCCGGTAACTGGAGGTTATTATAAGATATTCTCTTACGCTTATCATCCTTCTTTAGCATTTGGTATCAATGCGATTATTCTTATCTCCAATGCAGCCTCTTTATCTGGTGTGGCGTTGATCGGTAGTGAATATATTTCTCCATTATTGTTTGAAGCTGCTAATGTTGAGAAATGGAAGCCATTTGTTGCAATGGCTGCCATTATTCTTTTTTATGGGGTAAATCTCATGGGATTAAGAATGAGTTCGCAAACGCAGAATGTATTAATGGTCATTAAGATATTAATGTTACTGGTTATAATAGCCGCTTTATTCTTTCCGGAAGTACACAGTATGGCGCCTGTTGTTGTGGATGAAAGTAAAACATCCGCTGCCGCATTATTACTTTCCTTTGGTGTGGCATTAAAAGCAACATCGTTTACATACGGAGGCTATCAGCAAACGATTAATTTTGGCGAAGAAGTGGTGAATCCGCAAAAAAATATTCCAAAAGGAATTTTTACCGGTATCATCATTATTATCGGGCTTTATTTGCTTGTTAGCTACGCTTATGTAAAAGTGATCGGGTTTAACGAGTTAAAAGAAACTTCGGGTATTGCTTCTGTCGTTGCAGAAAAAATGTTTGGTACAGCAGGTAAGTATGCTTCATCGATTTTATTATTTCTCGCTGTTCTGGCTTATGTAAATGTGCTTCTCCTTAGCAATCCGAGAGTCATGTATGCAATGAGTACAGATGGAATACTGCCAAAAGTATTTCAAAAGAAAGATACAAAAAGAGATGTACTTACAGTAAGTCTTACTGTTTTTGCAGCCATTTGTGTCATCGTTCTATTTTTTGCCGATAAGTTTGAAAAGATACTCAGCTTTACTATTTTTCTTGACTCGATCGGTATGGCTACTTCGGCAGCTACTATTTTTATACTCCGAAAGAAAACAAAACATCTAAATGGTACCGGCATATACTCAATGAAGCTATTCCCCTTGCTTCCAGTGTTATTTATCATAGCCTATATTTTTGTAGGGACTATGATTGCAGTAAATGAACCTAAATTGGCATTAACGAGTATAAGTGTTTTGGCTAGTTTAATTGGACTATATTTTGTTATTAAGTTTTTGAAAAAAAAGTAAGAATTAGAAGGTAACTGAATTATTCAGCCACTTGTAAAAAATCATTTCTCAGGCAGTGCAATTCAATTATTTTTGTATTATGAAGTTGCTGATAATTTTAATGACCTTTTTGATCTTAGGTTATAGTTCATTTGCTCAGACTAATCCAATAAATACTACTAATAAATGGGATCTTCAAAAGTGTGTAGCATATGCTTTGGAAAATAATATTTCGGTGCGACGAGCCGATCTGCAAATTCGCTTTGCAGCATTAGATCTTCAGCAAAGCAAAAAAGCTTTATTCCCAAATCTTAATTTTAATAGTAACCTTGGTCTAAGTGCTGGCCGTAACCAGGATCCTACTACTTTTAGTTTAATCACAACCTCCTATCTTTTCAGTAACTATTCTTTACAATCAAGTGTTGATCTTTTTAACTGGTTTACAAAAAAAAATACGATTGAGGTAAATAACCTAACGTTACAGGCAAGAGAAGAGGGCCTTGAAAAAGCAAAAAACGATATTGCACTGAATGTAGCTGTAGCTTATTTACAAGTGTTACTGACCAGAGAACAAATTACTTTAGCGAAAGCAAGAGTAGCGCAAACCAAAACCCAATTGGAGAGTACAAGAAAACAGGTGGATGCCGGAAAGCTACCTGAATTAAACGCTATAAACCTTGAGTCTTTATTAGCTAATGATAGCGCTGCAATGATAACAGCAGAAACATCAGCTATGCAATCATTATTGCAGATGAAAGCCTTACTAAATATGGATGCTGCCGAAGCATTTGATATAGTTACACCTCCTGTTGATAAAATTCCAGTTGAACCATTAGGAGATCTTCAACCCGATGCCGTTTATTTATTGGCTATTAATAGTCAGCCTCAGCAAAAAGTAGATAGTCTTTCTGTCTTGGCAGCCAAAAAATCAGTGGAAGTTGCCAAAGGATCTATGTATCCTACTATTTCATTATTTGGAAGTCTGGGAACAGCCACCAATAGTCGGGCAACAGAAATACTTTCAAGCACTTCTGTGAATGTCCCAATTGGTACCGTATCCGTTAGTGGCACACCTTATCAGGTATTTCCAATTAACCCTTTTAATGTGTTTACAACCGGAAAGCAGAAATATTTAAGTCAGATTGATCAAAACTTCAGACAATCTATAGGTGTAGGATTTAGTGTCCCTATTTTTAATGGTAGTCAGTTAAGAACAAACTGGAAACGATCCAAATTGCAATTAAAAGAAACAGCATTGCTGAAGGAACAAAATAGCTTTATTTTAAAACAGGATATTTACAAAGCATTTAATGATGCAGTAGCTTCCTTGCAATTGTTCAATGCCAATAAAAAAACGGTAGACTATTCAGCAAAAGCATATGACTTTGCATATAAAAGACATGAACTTGGTTTGCTGTCAACGTATGATCTTATCGCCTCTCAAAATACATTGCAACAGGCAAAAAGTCAGTTGCTGTATTCGCAATATGATTATGTTTTTAAAATGAAATTGCTCGAGTTTTATAAAGGACAAGGATTGAAACTATAAAAAATAAATCAGGATGAATAAAGGCTTAAAGTGGACATTATTAATT
>JAHEMM010000115.1 GCA_024643655.1 Chitinophagaceae bacterium
GAAATTCTGGATTCATATATCCTGCAGAAACCGTACTTGAAAAATTGATATTTGAAGTAGTTCCTTCACAAATGGTAACGATACTATTTGAGGTTCCATTAATACCTGAATTAATCGATGGGCCACAGGGTCGAAAAGTAATATCGTCAAGAGCAAGATCGTTTCCACATCCACCGGGTGCATTATTTACTATTCGAAGAACTACATCTGTGATGCCAACAGGTGTTGTAAAGAAAAAACCATATTGCTCCCATATAGGTGAAACCTGAGACGGAATATCGCCTGTATTATACGTTTGAATAACAATGCCATTCGTTCTTTCGATTGTAAAAGTCAGATTAGGCCTAATACCATTACCGCCACAGGCTGTTTGTTTCAAAACATTTACAATCCAGGCAGCAAACTCAAAAGTAGTTCCGGAACATAAACCACGAACGGTGTCTACATAAAATGCTCCTGGTTGTACAGATGCATTTACCAGCATAAAATAACCATTTGGATCTCCGGTATGATCTGCAGTCAGGTCATGCCATGAACTTGAGAAACAATTTGTAGTATTATTCCTTACAGTATAGCTTCCATCTATTGGGCAGTCGTTGCTGACAAATGGATAGTTGGTAGATGTAGATGGAAGTGCTACCCCAGGATTTGCTCCGCTTCCAAAAGTAATATTTACAATCGGCAAACCAAGGCTTCCTGAACATAACTGAGCATCAGAAAAAAGCGAAGTAAAAATTCCTGCAACTAATAAAGTGAATTGTACAATCCTGATCAACAATTGAATTTTAATGAATTGCTAAAATACTACAAAAGCACCGCTTGACTTTGAATGCTGCCTTTTTTAAATCCACATTAGGTTTATAGCAATTGTTAGAACAAATAAATTTGTTTAATGCGAGACCTTCATTTCTTCTTTAGGATTATGTTTATACTTAAACACAAACAAAAAGGCAATGGCAATTACCAATGCATAGCCTGCAAAAGTAAACCAGATATTCTGCCAATCTTTAACACCTGTTGTATCGGTAAAAATATCTACTACTTTTCCGGCGAAAACACCACCCAATATTGCACCCAGTCCATTCGTCATCAACATAAATAATCCTTGTGCACTGGCTCTTATTTCAGGCTTTGCCTCACGGTCTACAAACAAAGAACCAGAGATGTTAAAGAAATCGAATGCCATTCCATAAACGATCATAGATAGAATAAGAAGATACAAACCACTTCCGGGGTCGCCAATACCAAATAATGCAAACCGCAATACCCAGGCTACCATACTGATAAGCATGACCTGTTTGATACCAAAACGTTTTAAGAAAAATGGAATAGCAAGAATGAAAAGTGTCTCTGATATTTGCGAAAGGGAAATAAGAATGTTCGTTCTTTTCACAGCAAAACTATCTGCATATTGTGGGTCGTTTCCAAAATCTTTCAGGAATGGGAACCCAAACATATTAGTGATCTGTAAGGCTGCACCAAGAAAGAGGGCAAACAAAAAGAACTTCAACATCATCGGGTTCTTAAACAATTTAAATGCATCCAACCCCATGCGGGTAACCAGTGATTTTTTTTCAACGTTTTTGCTAATCTCTACTTTTGGTAATGTGAAACAATATAAACCTGTACAAACACCAGCAACAGCAGCAAAATAAAATTGGTTACTGCTCTGTGTCCAACCTAAAAGATCAACGGCCCATTCTGCAACGATAAAACCAACTGTTCCCCACACACGGATGGGTGCAAAGGCTTTCTGAACATCAAGATTATTTTTACTAAGAATACTATAAGTAACAGAATTGCTTAATGCAATCGTAGGCATATAAAAACAACTAACCATAAAGATGGCCCAATACATATCGCCGGAATTAGTAACGGTACTTGCATAATATAAAGCACCACCACCCAGTATATGACATAGACCCAATACAACTTCTGCTCGCAGGTATTTGTCAGCTAATATCCCCATCAATGCTGGCATGAATAGAGATGCCCAACCCATTGTGCCATAGGTATTGCCCACTTTGAGGCCAAGTCCCGGATCTAATGGGTCATTAAAACTGGCAAACATATATCCGCCCAGTGAAATGAGCCAGATACCCCAAACAAAGAATTGAAGAAAACTTAAGCCGGTTAACCTGAATTTTAAATTCATGAGCCTTTTTTAATAGTAGTAAAATATGAAAGGGGAAGATAAGGATTTTAGTGACTTGAACCACAGAGACACAAAGACACCAAGGGTTCTTTTTCCTACAGTTTTCCTTTGTGCCGCTGTGCCTCCTTAGTTCAAAAAAATCGCCTATAGAATCGTAACTTTACAGCCTGTAAATTGTTATAATAATCATGATCTCCACTACCGATATATCCCCTACCCTACAGCAAATTGCAAATAAAGTAAAATCAGGCGAACGCATTACCGACGAAGAAGGCCTATTTCTTTTCGAAAAAGCCAGCCTGGGCTTTGTAGGAAGCCTTGCCAATGAAGTGCGACTAAGGAAGAATGGAGAAAAGGTTTACTTCAACAGAAACTTTCATATCGAGCCGACCAATGTATGTGTATTTAGTTGCAATTTCTGTTCTTACAGTAAACTTTACGCAAAAAGAGACGAAGGTTGGGAAATGAGTATTGACCAGATGTTGCACATTGTAAAAAAATACGACGACCAACCTATTACCGAAGTTCATATTGTTGGCGGTGTACATCCAAAAATGGATTTACAATTTTTTGCTGATTTATTAAAAGCAATTAAAACGCATCGTCCTGCATTACATATAAAAGCATTTACAGCGGTAGAGTATGACTATATGTTTCGTAAAGCAAAAGTGAGTGTAGAAGAAGGTTTGCAATTTCTGATAGCTGCCGGATTGGATAGTATTCCCGGCGGAGGTGCAGAAATATTTGATGAAGAGCTAAGAAAAAAAATATGCGCAGATAAAGTAGATGCAAAAGGCTGGCTGCTGATTCATGAAACAGCGCATAAACTCGGTTTACATTCAAATGCCACAATGCTTTTTGGGCATGTAGAAACCTATGCACATCGCATTGATCATATGAGAAGATTAAGAGATTTGCAAGATCAAACCAAAGGCTTCAATACTTTTATCCCACTCAAATTCCGCAATAAGGATAATGACATGAGCAATGTAACTGAGAGTAGTGTGATTGAAGACATGAAGACCTATGCTATCGCCAGAATTTATTTAGACAATTTTCCACACTTAAAAGCGTATTGGCCTATGCTGGGCAGGCAGAATGCGCAACTTTCACTTTCATTCGGAGTTGATGATATTGATGGCACCATCGATGACACTACAAAGATCTACAGCATGGCAGGATCTGAAGAGCAAACACCTTCTATGACAACCGAAGAATTGGTGAATTTAATAAAACAAGCAAAAAGAGAACCGGTTGAGAGAGACACACTATATAATGTAATCAGAGATTATTCCAATGAAGTAAGTGCTGAACTGAATTAATATTTTATGGCAGAAGATTTAGCAATCATAACCGGTAATAAAGAAACACAATACCAATCCCTTATTCCGCAAATAAAAGGCTTGCTGGAAGGTGAAACTGACCTCGTAGCTAATATGGCGAATGTGGTTGCCGCGTTGAAAGAACAATTCGGTTGGTTATGGGTTGGTTTTTATGTTGTAAAAAATGAAGAATTGGTTTTAGCCCCGTTTCAAGGACCAGTTGCCTGCACAAGAATTAAAAAAGGAAGAGGAGTTTGTGGAAGCAGTTGGGCATCATCTACAACCTTGATTGTACCTGATGTTGAAAAATTTCCTGGTCATATAGCTTGCAGCAGTTTATCGAAATCGGAAATTGTTGTTCCCGTTATCCGGAATAATGAAGTGGTAGCTGTGCTTGATGTTGATGACGAAAAGTACGACCAATTTGACATTACAGATAAGGAGTATCTTGAAGAGATCGTAAATCTGATCAATTTTTAATGCAAACTATTTCGATAATCGTTTCCGGAAAAGTACAAGGAGTTTGGTATCGGCAATCCACCAAAGAAAAAGCCCTGGCACTTGGCATCAATGGTGAAGTAAGTAATCAACCTGATGGGACGGTTAAAATAGTTTCCACCGGAACTAAAGAACAGCTTTCCCTTTTTACTGACTGGTGTAAACAAGGTCCTCCAAAAGCAGCAGTAACAAACCTCGATGTCAAAGAACTTCCTTTGCAATTATTCAACTCATTTACAGTAGAACGATATTGAATTTCTATTTCTCACTAATGCGTAAGGTGCAGGAAGCTTATATATAACACTGCAGCATGGCATATGAACAACAACAACTTGCTCAGGAATACAGATTTTTTAAAATGTCTTTTTATCTTTTTCAATCTATTTTGGTGAAAGTGATGTATATGAGCCAGTTCATCCCATGAAGGAACACTTGAATGAGATTTTTCAACGGGCATATGAGATTTGGCACTACTCTGAGACTGTGAAGTTTTTACCGGAGCATCATGATCTGCAACTTTTGAAGTTTGTTCGGTATTACCATTATTAACGGCCTTTTCTGAACCAGCAAAACTATAAGTAGTACCAGCAATAACGAAGGCAAGTATCAGGGCGATGATGTTGAAATATTGTCTCATATAATTTGTTTTAATACCCAAATTTTTATGAAACAGTAGCCTGAAAACAAGGTAGGAAATGCGGAAATTCAGAAGAGGGAGTATTTACTTGTAAATGGTCTTAACAGCTACGTGGAAATGCTTTATAGGATCATATGCGTACTTATACCTTATTCTGTGAGTTAGTACGTTAAAAATGGAAGAAGCGAAGTAAAAAACGGCATTGGATTATATATGTAGCGTAACAGCTGTAAATAAAACAGGTTTCAACGCATTCTTGAAACAGAAGTTTTGATATATTAAAACAGAAGTATAAATTAGTGCAATTATCCTCTTGTAGACAATTTTCCAGCCTTTATTTAATCATTAAAACCAACAATTATGGACAAGCATTCAGTCTTAAAACCAGCAACTTTTTTATTAACGCTTTTAATTGGAAGCTTAATTTTTATTTATTCTTGTAATTCAGAAGATAAAAAAGTAGAAACTGCAGACTTTAAAATGGACTGCCGGAAAATCACAAAAAATGAGATTCAAAAAAACTGGGTTGACAATGGATGGACAAGCGATACCAGCACTACTAAAATTGTCCAGATATGGCTTTCTGTAAATAAGATAGGCAGCCAAATTCAGATTGATGCCATTCCGATGAAAAGCTGGAACAGTTTTATACAAGGAGGAAAATTTAAAGTTGGAAGAGATAATAAGTGTGATGCAACTTTAGGTGATAAGCTAGAATATGTAGATAACTGGTTAAAATTTTCAGACCTTAATATCATTAAAAACCCGGCAACTGGAGAGCTTATAGATTTTGATCATATACAGTTAACTCCAAAAGATGATGGTAATGGCAATGTAATTTATGATGTCAGTATTATTATTAAAAAGGCTGATGGAACAACAGCAAAAGCTCAGGCTGACTTTCCTACTTACCCTTGCCCACCACATTGTCCGGAAGAACCAACTGTAACAAACGAACAACCAGAATAAACTTTTTATGCCGGATTTGCTGGATACAATCATAAGTTCTTCAGAGGTATTGGCTTTGCTGATACCACTGACTGTAATTATTTTACATAAACCGAAAGGAGAAGGAATCAACATACTGAAATGTTATGTTGTAATTGCATTTATAATAAATCTTGTTGCAACTATACTTTATTTATTTTATAAATCGATGCCACCATGGCTGCAAAACAATAATATCCTATATAACATTCATTCTATCAGCCGGGTATTATTTTTTAGCTGGTATATTTTAGCTGTTAGGGAATACCGTTTTTTACGATATTATAAATTATTGCTGATCGCATATGCTGCATTTTGTGTGTATAATTTTTCAGTGCTTGAATCGCCTTTTTATTTAAGTACTAATATATTTTCGGCAGAGAGTATAGTTTTACTGATATTAAGTCTCTCCTATTTCTTACGTTCCATTCATGAAGAAGAGCAAACAAACTGGATAAAACATCCTTCTTTTCTGGTAGCATCAGGTATTTGCTTTTACGAGGCTATTACTTTTTTCATTTTCCTTTTTTTCTACCCTTTATATCATCAGGATCTGGCTTTTTCGCTTGCCACCATGAGGATTTATGCTATCACTTTTGTTATACTATGTATTCTGGTGGCACTGGCCTTTTATAAAAGCAGAAAAAAAGTTGAAAGGGGCAAAAAAGAAAAAATATAGACCCAATTTCAAGGATACGTATAAGTACGTATTCTTGTGAGTATCTACGTAATCTGAGTATCAGCCCTTTGAAAGTACAAAACACCTCTTTAGTTTAGTAGAGAAATTTAATTCTGCCAGGTGAAAATGAATAATTTTTATAACCACTAAAATTTATAAATCATGAAACAGAAAAAATCAATCCTTTTTATGCAACCTAAGCATATTTTATACTTTTCATTATTATTACTGATTTTCAATTCCTGTAATAATAATAACGAATCAAATGATCCTGATAAAAAATCTGACCAGCCTTCAACTACTTCAAAACCTTTGACAGCCTTTGATGGCAATTTCCCTGTTCTCTATATCGAGTTCCAAAAAATAACAGACATTATGAGTGCAGGTCAAATAAAACAAATTACCTACCAATTTAATTTTAATGATGCTACTACAGGTCAACCTACTTTAAATGGTTATGGAATGAAAAGTAATGGCAAATTTAGTCCTCCAAATGATCCTCCACCGGGTATAACTTTAATTAAAGCATCTCCAATTGTGTTGATAAATTATCCTTTCAATTTCAACAATCTTGAATTTTCTATCAATAATTATAACGTTCTAAATTCTGATACTAACAAAAAGAAATACCTGATATTTACACCATACAAAACAGTACAAAACTCAGTTTCGTACTTTACTTCTTGGAATGATATAGTACCAACAATTGCGATTACAAAAGAATCGTTAAGTCCAACAGATAATAGTATTAATTTAAATCCTTCACCGCCTAAAGACCCATATTGATAAATAATACGTTTACTTGACTGGTGTTAATAATAGACGCCAGTCAAATTTAATTTATCCAAATATTTTCAAAAATGAAAAATACTTCCTCTATATAATAATTTTTAATAGATGAATTCAATTTATCATACAATATTAGACTGGTCAGAAGTATGGGCTTTATTTATACCTATCGTCGTTATGCTTTTATTTAAAAGTAAAGATCCATATCTTAAGCCAGTCAAGATCTTTTTATTATCTTTTCTCATCCTCAATCTTTTTATTGATCTAATTTCAGAATATAAATGGAAATTGGGTATCAGGGAAGGTGATTTTCTTTGGAGCAA
>JAHEMM010000116.1 GCA_024643655.1 Chitinophagaceae bacterium
AATTATTCGCTCCAGGTTTATACAATCTGATTTCATAATCACCAGGACTTCTTGGCACAAAACTGTAAATCGTTTTGCTTCCTACAACAAGTTGCTGCTCAATCAGCATCTTATCTTCTTTTTGGGAAACGTATCGGAAATAACTTCCGCTTTTTGTAAGTACGGTACGATATTCATGTTTAATAACCTGAATTTTTGCATTGGCATTTATGCCATTACCATCTTTATTCACAGCTGCCAATTGAAACTTCACAGCTTGATTTAACGGAAAGTAATAGGAATAATCCTGTTTGATTCCGAAGAAGACATCTTGTGTATAAATATCTACGGAAGCACCCCGGCTAACCGGGCGACCTGTTTCATCAAAAACAGTCGTATAAAAATTTGTTTGCAATGCTCCCATGTTTGCATATGTATCTGGAACTTTATATTCTATTATAGCTTTTCCTTCACCATCAGTTGTACCTTCTTTTACAACTTTATCAAAAAAAGAGCTTTGATTAGCCAAACTAAAATTATAACCTTCAAATTTCGCTGCTGAAAAATTCTTTTGCTTAACCTGTATCTCGGTTTCATATTTTCTATTTGCTGCAGGCGGACCAAAAAAGTTCATCGCTGTTATAGATAGGGATGCTACTTCTCCGGCTCTTAAAAATTCTTTGTTCAATTTTGTATTTACCCTAATCCGGTCAGGAACAAATTCCTCTATAGAAAAACTTTTAGAGGATAATAAAATATCCGTTGTAGTATATACTTCCAACGTATAACTGCCTGTAATGGCAGCTGTGGGGATATCAATACTCCCTTCTACTGCACCTTCTTCATTTAACGATTTCCGAAATGCCTTCATCTCCTTCCCGTTCGGCATCAAAAATTTCATTTTTAATGGAATATCACCTGGGTTCTTCCATTGTGCATCACGAAGAATGACAGAAAAATTGATTTTTTCGCCCGGACGATATACATCCCTTTCAGCATACACAAATGCATCAAAGCCAGACGGATTATTTCTTTTTCCTCCTACTTCAAATCTTGAAGTATTCACTCTTGTATTACTAAATGGCAAATAGTTAAAATCGTCAGCTGTTTTTGCTATTACCATTGCAGGTTTAAATCCACTGAATTCTTTTTTGCTATAAGCTATTTCGGCAACACCCTCTTTATTTGTAGCACCAGTTCCTATTAACTGGTTATTAGTTCCATAAACTGAAATGTTAACTGACGCTACCGGCTCAGCTGATTTTATAGAATTGGTAAATACATAAATTTTATCCTGCCCTTCTTTAGCGATTAAACCGAGATCAGATAAGGAAATATAACGGCTATCTTTCACCCAATAATCCTCTGCAGAACGGATTACAACATGATAAACTCCTTTGAAATCTGGCAACCTGTCTTCAAACTGAGAAAAGTTTAGCAATCTGCCTGCACCGCTTTTGGGTAATGAACGAGTATCAATTTCTTTTTCATAAATAACATCACCCAACATGCCATCACCTCCTCCATAACTATCGTAGTAATCATAATCTTCATAACTGGCATAATCCGGGCCACTTCTACTTTCCTGCGGATAATACCCATATCGCTGAGCCATCATTAAGTTATTCTCATAAATTTTAGAGATAATAAGTTTTACTTTTGGAGTATTAGTAATCTTTACTTCAATATTTTTTCCTCCCTTTTTTGAAAGATAAACTGCTTTACTGTTAGTAAAACTGATACCTGATTCAAGTTGCCCAAATGCTACACTTCCATTGTATTCATCACTCATTACGCCACCTATTTTTCCTTTTAGTCCTTTCGATATCTTTACTACATAACTTTTCTCGGTATCAAATTGCTCACTTCGAAGTGTAAATCCATAATCGTTTGTTTCTATTGTAAATGGCATTTCTGGGTCAAATTTTACAAATGCCTTAAGGCTTTCTTCTGTCAACTGTTGACTTGTCGTCACTTTTACAACACCTTCAGTACCGTCATGCTCAGTTTCCAGATTTTGAACAGATAAAACATAGGGAGAAGAAATTGTAACAGGAACTTTAAAATCTTCGGACAGCATATTTCCATTTTCAGGCTTCAACCCTTTGTCGATTGTAACAACGGCATCAAGGTCCTTGTCTTCAACCTTTAAACCGTTTACCCGAAGTGAAATTTTATTATCAGGTGTTATAGTCATTAAGCTAAAATCCGTTTTCTTCCCTTCAACTTCCACATTTAGCCGCTGTTTCAACTCTTCAGGATTAACTTTGTAATTAAAAAAAAGATCTATCTGTGGTACTGCGGTTGTACTGCTTTCTCCGATCCAAACTACCTGTGTGTTGCCCATCTCAAGTCCCGAAGTATTGAAACTAATATTATCACCATTCTTTATACTATTGTATTTACTAAACCGTAGAACAGTATTTTTGATTGACGCTGTATATTTTGTAGCCGGACGAAGTGGTTGTGATGGTGAAAAAATCAATTCTCCGGGCCCAGCCCAACGGAATTTTCCCGGTATTTCAGGATTAAAAGAAATATATTCTGTAGAATCCCATGCATTCAGCATAGAATCTTTTGCCAGAGAATGATTAAACCTAAAGACAAGATTCTCTAATTGTTCCACTTCACCTTTAGCATTAGTATAAGATATATTTACTGCATTCTTTTTACAAGATGACATAAAAAAAGTTCCGAAGGCAATCAACGGAATTAAGAAAGTTTTGATTTGCATGGTGTGTAGGTTAAGGGTTCTTTTATGAATGATAAGTTAAAGAATTTATACTGAGTAAAAAATTTAGCTGTACATTTCTTCTTCACAAGTCAGAAATGCTGAATTTAGCAACTGAACTATGGAGGAATATCACAAATTGACTGTGATGTATAAAAAGATTCCATAAAGGAATTTGTGTGTTTGTATGGAAAGATACAGTACATATAAAAGTAGTTGCAAGTTCTTGATTATAAATATTTGTTAAGTAGCAACGTAATTGATAACTGATACTATCTGATGAGCAAACGTTTTAAATTACATATGCCTTCATTCAAGAAGATTTCAACCAGCTTACATCTTTCAAACTTCAACCGAAAGAGTGTTATTCGATTATTCAAACGGCTTGGTGTAGCATTGCTGGGATTAATCTTTTTATTCTTTCTATTAAATTTCATTTTTCCATTACCTGATAAAGTTGAATACTCGACTATCATTACAGATAATAAAGGCGAAGTTGTTAATGCATTTCTAACAAAAGATCAACAATGGAGAATGAAAACGGAGTTAGATGAAATATCACCCTTATTACAAAAAACTATCATCGCCAAAGAAGACAAGCATTTCTATTCTCATCCCGGTGTAAATCCATTCGCGGTAGCCAGGGCATTTTTTAATAATATCTTTAAAATGCGACGAACATCTGGTGCCAGTACAATCACAATGCAGGTGGCTAAGGCATTAGAACCCGGTAGAAGAAATATCTGGAGCAAGATCAGAGAAACTTTCCGTGCCTTTCAATTAGAATTAAAATACAGTAAGAAAGAAATATTACAGCTTTACTTAAATCTTGTACCCTACGGTGGCAATATAGAAGGTGTAAAAGCAGCTTCCCTATTATATTTTAAAAAAAACCCCGATCATTTATCATTAGCCGAGATTACAGCACTTAGTATTATTCCGAACCGTCCATCGCAATTAGTAATTGGGAAAAATAATGATTTGATCATCAAAGAAAGAAATCGATGGCTTCAATGGTTTGCTGATAAGAAAGTGTTTTCACAAAAAGAAATTGAAGACGCTATAGCCGAACCGTTGAATGCAAGCCGAGGATCAGTACCCCATTATATTCCTCATCTTTCTTTTAAATTAAAAAACCAAAGCAATGTTGTAGTAAAAACAAATATTGACCTCAACACACAATTAAAAACTGAGAAATTAGTGGAAGATTATATACGCATTCAAAAATTAAAAAATATTAAGAATGCAGCTGTTATAATTATCGATAATAAAACACATAAAGTAATAACTTATTTAGGTTCTGCAAACTTTTACGACACTTCCGATGGAGGGCAAGTTAACGGAGCAAAGGCTGTTCGGCAACCTGGCAGTACATTAAAACCCTTGCTTTATGCCATGTGCTTTGATGAAGGATTGCTAACCCCAAAAACAGTTGTGACTGATGTAATGGTTAACTATAGTGGTTATGCACCCGAGAATTATAATAAAAAATTTAACGGTTATGTTACCGTAGAATATGCTTTGGAACATTCGCTAAACATCCCGGCAGTAAAAGGCTTAAAGACACTCGGGCATGAACAAATGATTCAAAAACTTTCTACTATTAATTTTAAGCAAATACAAAAGGACAGGAGAAAACTTGGATTGTCGTTGATACTTGGTGGATGTGGTACAACTTTAGAAGAACTTACCGGACTATTCTCATCTTTCGCAAATGACGGAATATATTACCCACCATCATTCAAACAAAGTGATAGTTCTTTTAATAGAACAAAAGTGATAAGCCCAGCCTCAAATTATATGGTGAATGAAATTCTTTCAAAAATAAACCGACCAGATTTTCCATTGAATTGGACGGCTACTGAAAGAATGCCCAAGATCGCCTGGAAAACCGGAACCAGTTATGGCAGGAAAGATGCCTGGAGTATTGGTTATAATAAGAATTATACGGTTGGCGTTTGGACAGGTAATTTCTCTGGTGTTGGTGCTGCTGACCTTAGTGGTGCAAATATTGCGACACCTTTATTATTCAAAATTTTTAATACAATTGATTATGATAGCGATGAAGCCTGGTTTAAACAACCAAATGATTGTGACATAAGAAAGGTTTGCAGCGAAACCGGATTAATTCCATCTGAATATTGCACAAATCTCACAACTGATTATTTTATCCCATTGATCTCTTCAACAAAAGTTTGTAACAACTGGCAGGAAATAATGATAAGTCCTGATGAAAAAATATCTTATTGCAAAAGTTGTGCGCCAATCAGTGGTTATAAAAAGAAATTATATAAAATAGTAGAACCAGATATACAGGCATGGTATGAAGAGAACCAGATCGCTTATCAAAAAATTCCGGCACATAATTCAGCATGTGAACTAATTTTTAAAGGCGCTGCTCCTATAATATCATTTCCTATGAATGGTACGGAATACATCATTAATAAAAAAGAGCCTGAGCCCTTACAGTTAATAGCTAAAACAGCGAATGATGTTACAAAAGTTTACTGGTATATCAATAACAAATACTATAAAAGCAGTAATGCAGGTGAAACACAATTTTTTATTCCTCCGGAAGGGATTGTAAAAATTTCCTGTACGGATGATAAGGGAAGGAACAGGGATATAAAGATTACTGTGAAGTATGTGCTTCTTTAAATTTTCCCTGCTGCCTCTTCACCCGTATTTATTGCTCCTTCCATAAACCCTTGCCAATCGGCTAAATGTTCCCCTGCAAAATGAGTATGAACATGTGCTCTTTTTAATATCGGCATTACTCTAAACCATTGCCCTCTTCCGTAAATTGCATAGGCGCCATGAGAAAACTCATCATTACCCCAATAATAATTGGTTTGCTTTTCAAATAGATCTTTTACATCATTAAAATGAGGCTTTAAGGTTTGCAATACCATTTCTTCTCGCCAGGCATCTGATTGATTTGCTACAACCGCTGCTTTTTCTCCAATTGTATAGGAAATCAAAACCCCTTTTTTTGATTCTTGATTTTTTGTAGCATGATAAAAATAATGTGGCGACTGATCAGTGATCATATCAAAATTTTCCTCCTTCCAGAATCTTTTTTTAAAAACTATTGGATTTTTATTGATGCGGGCATACTGCAATTCATTCATCGCATTTACCTGGTCGGCAGGTAAGCCCGGCTCCCATTTTATTTTTTTAACTGCAAAAGTTGGTGCTGTGCAAATTATTTTATCGGCAGAAAATTTTTGACCGTTTTGGCAATATACCGTTACTCCGCCTTTTATATTTTGAACAACTCGGCTTACTGCATGTTGCAGTTTAATTTTTTCTGTTCCTATTTTTTCTGCAATCCTTTTAGCCAGCATACTATTTCCCCCTTTAATTTTCAGATCCATCTCATTCTTCTCACTGCTTTCAGCATATTCAGCCAAAGCTGCAAAAGCAGAAACACTTCGGATCGACTCTCCAAAATCAGTACTATCGAGCAATTCTCTAATATCAAGATCCCTTCCTTCGCAACCATTATTTACCAAAAAACGCCACCAATCCATTCTATCTAGTTTCAACTTTTCTGCCTGTGTCAATTTTGGATAATGATCAATTATAGCTTTGAATTTTTTATTCCAGTCTTCACTATAGTCCCATTCGTTCTTTTTATAATGCTTCCCTTTATATATCAAGTCAGTATCAAACTGGTTATTTTGTAATTCAAGACCGAATTCATTACATAAATTTTGTAACCGCTCATGAGAGTTACCTACCCACTCTGCTCCTAATTCAATAATAAGGTTTTCCTTTTCATCAATTGTATGAGAAAATACCCGGCCACTGATTCGATTTCTTGCTTCCAGAATTACAAAATCGATTTTCTTTTTATGCAAATAATATGCGGCTGATAAACCTGCAAACCCTGCACCGATTATAATAACTTTTGGCTTTTTACCAATAAAGAAATTTCCATATCCGGAAGATGACAATAAAATTGCACCAGAAGCCAGGCTGGCTTCTTTAATAAAGTGTCTGCGGGAACTCATAAGTCAGGTTTTGGTTGACTTAAAGTTCTGCAATTATGATAAATCCAACAAGAATTTATTTCGAATAAAGGCCAGACTAAATATTTATTATGAGATTTGGCTAATCAACTTTTCGCACACTACCTGCACCGCTTATTTTCTTTTCAACGGTAGCATTGCCTTTATACTTTACATCCGCAGCACCAGAAACGTTTACATTTAATTTTATACTGGCATAAACTTCGGCATCACCTGCACCAGATAATTCAACGTCTGTATTTTCTGATAGCAGATCAAAACACTTGATATCTGTACTGCCGGATCCGTCCACTATAAAATCCTTTGTTTGACCCGAGAGGTTAATAATTCCGGCACCTGATAGTTCTGCATTTACTTTTGGCGCCATCAGTTCCATCTTAATATTACTGGCTCCACTCAAGTCAATTACTATAGCTTCATTACTGACAATTTTATTCTCGCCAAAAATTTGACAAGCACCAGATGCTTCAATATTGCTAAATGATGGAGCACTTACATACACTTTTATAGCATTTGTTGGCTTTAGGTTCACTCTGTCTTTAGGTCGAATCTTCAAAGTGTTGCCGTCCGTTT
>JAHEMM010000117.1 GCA_024643655.1 Chitinophagaceae bacterium
CTGCACATAATAAATTAACTAATTTCAACCAGAAATTCATAAATAGTATCTTTGACGCTATGGCTAACCGGCAAAAAAAGAAAGTTGGAAAAAGTTCTGATAAAAAACCAGCCAATTCCGACGTCAAACCATTTCGGCCTGAAAAGGAAGAAAAGTTAGACTTTAAAGCAATTGCCAGTGACGAAAGGACCTGGAAGATTATTGGTACAATCTCTTTATTGTTTGCCATTTTTCTTTTTATATCATTTGGGTCTTATCTTTTTACCTGGAAAGAGGATCAGGCCATAGCAAGACAAGGGCTTTCCGCATTGCTCGATAATGACAAACCAGTTGCCAATTTATTGGGAAGGTTTGGTGCAATTGTTTCTTACTTTTTTATTTTTAAAGCTTTTGGTCTCGCTTCATTTCTCATTTGTACTTTCTTTTTTGTTGTTGGTATTAACCTGCTTTTTCGTCGAAAAGTTTTTTCAATATGGCGAAATTTAAAATATGTAACGTTGGGTTTATTGGTACTTTCCGTATCACTTTCATTCATTTTTGCGAATAGCGCTTTTGCTTATGGTGGTGGAGTTGGTAATATGCTAAGTGGAAAAATGGTTGGCGCCATTGGTGCTTTTGGAACTGCAGCAGTGCTGCTTTTATTAGCAATTGTTTATTTTATCTGGCAATTTAATCCAGCTATTAAATTACCTCAACAATTAGAAGCTAAGGCAAGTGGAAATGAAGAGGTGAATTTGCTAGATAATAATAGTTCTGAATTGAATGAGGAGGAAGTAAAAGAATTGAATGAAGCAAACAAGCTAAATGAAAACAAGGAGGATAATGTTTTTGCAAATGGAACAGTTGTAATCAACTTTCCAGATGAAGTGCCAAAGCATGATTTAAAAATTATTGAAAAAGACGAGCCTATTGAAACTGAAACCGAAACAGAAGCTATAAATTTTGATTTGGAAGAAGAAATTGTGGAACCTGAGCCAATGCCGGTTGTTAAAAAAACAATCCCAAAAGTTAATGACGAATCACTGGAATTAGAGATAAAAGCCGTTCCTGAAAAAGAAGTTGAAGAGGAGGAAAAAGTTGTTGAAAATTTACCACCGTATGAGCCAACATTAGATTTAAGAGATTATAAATATCCACCGCTTAGTTTACTGGAAGCACATGGTAGCGAAAAAATAATTCAGGATACCAACGAATTACAGAATAATAAAAATCAGATTATTGAAACGCTGAGAAATTATTCTATAGAGATTCAAAAGATCAGTGCTACCGTAGGCCCAACAGTAACTTTATATGAAATAGTACCGGCACCCGGTGTTAGAATATCAAAAATTAAAAATCTGGAGGATGACATTGCATTGAGCCTTGCTGCTTTGGGTATTCGTATCATTGCCCCTATTCCCGGTAAGGGAACGATTGGTATTGAAGTGCCAAATGTTCGAAAGACGATAGTAAGTATGAAGTCAATGCTTTCGTCAGAAAAGTTTCAGAATAATAAATACAGTTTACCGATTGCAATTGGGAAAAAGATTGACAATGAGAATTTTATTGTAGATCTGGCAAGTATGCCACATTTATTGATGGCAGGTGCCACCGGACAAGGTAAATCCGTTGGATTAAATGCTATTCTTGTTTCATTGTTGTATAAAAAGCATCCTTCACAAATGAAGTTTGTGTTAATTGATCCTAAGAAAGTGGAGTTGAGTATTTATCGTCAGATAGAAAAACATTTTCTGGCGAAGCTACCAGGTGAAGAAGATGCGATTATTACTGATACAAAAAAAGTAGTACATACATTAAATGCGTTATGTATCGAAATGGATAACCGGTATGATCTGCTTAAAGAAGCTGGCGCAAGAAATATTAAAGAATACAATGAAAAATTTATTAAGCGGAAACTAAATCCGCAAAAAGGTCATCAGTTTCTTCCATTCATCGTATTGGTAATTGATGAGTTTGCAGATCTGATAATGACAGCTGGTAAAGAAGTTGAAATGCCGATTGCACGATTAGCTCAGTTAGCAAGGGCAATTGGTATTCATTTAATAATAGCAACACAACGACCTTCTGTAAATATTATTACTGGTACAATCAAAGCTAACTTCCCGGCCCGGATTGGATTTAAAGTGTCGAGTAAAATAGATTCAAGAACAATATTAGATACCGGAGGAGCCGAACAATTAATTGGAAAAGGCGATATGCTGATTTCTCATAATGGAGAAGTAACCCGTTTACAATGCGCTTTTGTAGATACGCCGGAAGTAGAAAAAATTGTTGATTTTATCGGCGATCAACGGGGATATCCGCAAGCTTTTTTATTGCCTGAGTATATCGATGAAAAAGAACTGGAAGGAAAAGATTTTGATATGAGCGACAGAGATGCTTTATTTGAAGATGCTGCCCGTTTATTGGTACAAAATCAAATAGGATCAACTTCATTACTTCAACGAAGGATGAAATTGGGTTATAACCGTGCTGGCCGTTTAATGGATCAACTGGAAGCAGCTGGTGTAGTAGGGCCTAATCAGGGAAGTAAAGCAAGAGATGTGTTAATCAAAACTGAAATGGAATTGCAGCAACACCTTGATGGAATAGTTTAAACAGTTACAAGGTTGTTAAGAAAACATATTGATTTGCAACCCGGTACGGTCATTGTCAGTCATAAACGGGTTATTGTTATCTTTGTATACATTGATAGTTTATCGAAAAGTCTTACAAAAAAATTAAAATGCGAAAAATCTACTTTTTAGCCTGTTTATTTACACTTTCAATATTTGCGGAAGCTCAAAAAAGTGATCCGGCAGCAAAAGCTATTCTGGATGCAGTAAGTGCTAAATTCAAAACATTTAAATCGGTACAGGCCAATTTTTCTTATAAAGTTGAAAATGCAGCTGGTAAAGCACTTTCCAATAAAACTGGAAAAATAATGATGAAAGGGACTAAGTACAATGTCAATTTTAGTGGCCAGGAAATATTTTGCAATGGTACTACTGTTTGGAATCATGATACTTCGGTACACGAAGTAACAATCAGTAATCTTGATGCCTCCAGCGGAATGATTACACCACAAAAATTATTTACCAACTTCTACGATAATGATTTTCGCTATATATTAAATGGTGAGAAAAGAGTTGGTACAAAGACAGTTCAGGAAATTGAGCTAACGCCAAAAGATAAAAGTAAGCCTTTTCATAAGGTTTATCTACAGATTGATAAAGCAACAAAGACAATTTACAGTACAAAGGTTTTGGAAAATGCTGGTAACAGATACATTTATACGGTTACTACCATGAAAACCAATGCAGCATTGGCAGATGCATTGTTTACTTTTGATAAAAGCAAATATCCGGGAGTTGAAGTGGTTGATTTGAGATAAAAATTGAATTATGTTATTTTTAAAAAGGGTCATCAGTCACTGATGACCCTTTTTATATTATTGCCTTCCTTATTTTTACTAATTTTTCCAATAAGCCTTCTAACAAGTCAAGTTTCAGCATATTTGCTCCATCGCTTTTTGCTTTAGAAGGATCGGGATGCGTTTCAATAAACAATCCATCAGCACCGGCTGCAATAGCTGCTTTTGCAATTGTTCCAATTAATGAAGGGTTTCCACCAGTAACACCAGAGGTTTGATTTGGTTGTTGTAAGGAATGGGTAACATCCATTATTACAGGTACACGATGTGCTTTCATAGCAGGTATATTTCGATAATCAACTACCAGATCCTGGTAACCAAATGTTGTACCCCTTTCAGTTAGCATCACTTTATCATTACCTGCATTTTTTATTTTATCAACAGCAAAACCCATGGCTTCGCCGCTTACGAACTGTCCTTTTTTTACATTGATTATTTTCCCTGTTTCAGCAGCGGCTATTAATAATTCTGTCTGGCGGCATAGGAACGCAGGAATTTGTAAAATATCAGTATACTCAGCAGCCATTATTGCTTCTTCTGCGGAATGAATATCTGTAACAACTGGCAATGAAAAAGTGCTACCAATATTTTTCAGCATCTTTAAGGCAAGCTCGTCACCAATGCCAGTAAAAGAATCGCCGCTTGTGCGATTAGCTTTTCTATAAGAAGCTTTGAAGACATACGCAATGCCTTGGTTTTTGCAAATAACAGAAACTTTTTCAGCTACTTCCATAACTAAATCATTCCCTTCTACAACACAAGGTCCTGCTAAAAGAAAAAAACTATTATCGTCATATTGCTGATTCTCGAATAAATCCACTAAAAATTTGTCCATAAAGCAAAAATAGTTTTTAGTTACTGAATTTGTAGTTTAAGTTGGAAATTGAGATTTGTTATTTAATCTTTGTTACTTAATATTGGGTATGATAAAAGATAAAATTTTAGTTATTGGCGCATCAGGACAAATTGGAGTTGAATTGACATTGGCCTTACGTAAAATTTATGGCAATGCAAATGTAGTGGCATCTGACCTTCGGGAACAGAATCCTTTGTTGGAAGGCACAGGTCCTTATGTTTCCCTTGATGTAATGAATAAGGAAATGTTACATGTACAGGTAATACGTCAGAATATTACACAGATTTATTTATTAGCGGCTATACTTTCCGCCACTGGAGAAAAAAATCCCGGACTTGCCTGGAACCTCAATATGCAAGGGTTATTAAATGTATTGGATATTGCAAGGGAAGAACAGATACAAAAAGTATATTGGCCGTCTTCTATTGCTGTTTTCGGCCCTACTTCTCCCAAACAAAAATGCCCGCAACAAACAATTATAGAACCTGCAACAGTATATGGTATTAGTAAATATGCCGGAGAATTCTGGTGCAATTATTATCACCATCGTTATGGAGTAGATGTAAGAAGTTTACGTTACCCGGGTTTAATATCTTATAAATCAGCACCCGGTGGAGGTACAACAGATTACGCAGTGGAAATATATCTGGAAGCATTGGAGGAAAAGAAATATGAATGTTTCTTAAAAGAAGATACTTATTTGCCTATGATGTATATGCCAGATGCGATTAAAGCAACGATTGAGCTGATGGAAGCACCGGCCAATAAAATAGCAGTAAGGACTTCCTATAATATTGCCGGAATGAGTTTTTCACCGAAAGAAATTGCAGCTGAAATTAAAAAACATATTCCTGAATTTTCTATTTCTTACAAACCGGATTACAGACAGGAAATTGCTGATGGGTGGCCTCAGAGTATTGATGATTCAGTTGCCAGAAATAACTGGGGTTGGAAAGAAGAGTTTGATCTGGCCGCTATGACAAAAGATATGTTGGATAATTTAAGATAGGTTTAATCTACCATATTATTTTTTACGGCAAACATTACTAAACCAGCAGTATTCCGCACACCTACTTTTTCAATCAACCGTTGGCGGATACCTTCCACTGACCGGGGACTTAGAAATATTTCTTTTGCTATTTCAGCCGCTGTTTTTTCTTCGCAGATTAATTTCAGTACTTCTAATTCCCGTTCACTTAATTCTACATTATTATTGAAAGAGGGTTTAAGATTGTTCTTTAGTACTAATTTTTTCAATAAGGCTTTATTTACCACATCATTAAAATAATATCCGTTTTCATGTACTGCATAAATTGATTTACGGATCTCATCTGGCTCAGTGTTTTTTAAAAGGTAGCCGTTAGCTCCTATTTCCATTAAATGGATAATAAATTTATCATCATCGTACATGGTAACGACCAACACTTTAATAGCAGGATATTTTGCTCTTACTTCTTTAGTAGCTTCCATTCCATCCATGATAGGCATTTTCAGATCCATAATGATGACATCCGGAGCATTCGACTCCAGCGATTTCATCAACTCCTCACCATTATCAGCTTCGAAAATAACTTCCAGGTTTTCATCTTCTGATAAGCCTACTTTAAGGCCATCACGAAAAATTTGATAATCATCTGCAATAGCAATTTTTATTTTACTCATGATTGATTTGATTTAACAGGTACATGAATGTTGATTCGGTAACCTTCGTCGCCATCTGTAAAATAAATGGATCCTTTCAGCAATATAATCCTGTTCTGTATATTTTTCAAACCCAATCCTTCTTTCTGGTACCTGAGTTCTTCAAACTGTTCCTGGGTGAGGCCATCTCCATTATGGAAAATAACAAGATCCAGTTCATTTCCTGTTAATACAGAGCTGATCATTAATTCTGTTGCATTAGCATATTTCAATGTATTATTAATCAGTTCCTGTACCATCCGGTACATGCTGATGTCTTTATCAGGGTTTATTGTTTGGTAGTTATCATCTAATTCTGTGCTTGCATTAAGAACCGAACCTTCAGCAACTTTTCTTACAAAGTGCCGTATAGCTTCATTTAAACCAAACTCTTTCAGAATATTTGAATGAAGATTATGAGAAATACTTCTTACTTTTTGAATAACATCATTTAACAACTCTCTTCCTTTCTCATGTAATTTTTGGTCTTTTTCATCCAGCACACCGGTTTTAATTCCTAGTAAGTGCAATTTTGCTGATGAAAGAATGGCGCCCACTTCATCATGTAATGTTTCTGCAATCCGATGTCTTTCCTGTTCTTCACTTTTTACGGCTGCTTCAATCAATTGATTTTGTTGCTGCTCCCGTAGCTTTTCCAAAGCAGTACGATGCTGATTTTTTTTACGTTGGTTAAAAATTACAGCCATTAAGATACTGACCACCATCAGCAGCATAACACCAATACCAACTATGACCAGATAGGTTACGTCCATTTTTTTTCTGATTTAGCATCCTGGAAGAATTGAATTGCAATAAAGATGCAGAATATGATGAAAACAATATTATGAACATCCCAGATACTTACAGCAAAATTGCGTCTTACATCAGAAAGATATACATAAAAAAGAAAGATAAAAAAACTGGCTGCTACATAAATGCTGAGTCCGGTAACAATCCAGAATCCTTTATGATGTTTGATAGATGTTGTTCGTTCTTCAATGATCTGGTAAATAAAATACTGCAGGCAATAAAAGAGTAATATTCCGGCTTCCGTGGCTAATAAACGGCTGCTGAATGAATTCTGATAAAACAGATCTTCAAAGAAAATAAAATTGATTAAAACAAACAGCATAAAGCCATAAGGGATCATTTTTTTTACCCGGTGCATAAAACGGTTGTTCAATCTATTAAAAAACCAGGCAAACAGTAACAAACGAAGTATAGATGCAATATTATAAATAAAATTGTTGCTCCAAAGAAAATCACCTTCCCTGATACCCAATTTCCATTTATATTCTGAAATTAGATCAATAAAAAGATTGAGGATGAGAAAAGATAATAAAAAGATCTTGACTGGCTTAAGATATG
>JAHEMM010000028.1 GCA_024643655.1 Chitinophagaceae bacterium
TATGCTGGTATATCAGCATTCAGTTGTAAAACCAAATGATCTTCGTAAAGTTAATTTAGCTTTTATGACCGCTAATGGAATTGCGTCAGTTGTTTTCGCCATCTTTGTTATTGCAGACTTATTTATTAATTAAACTTTTATTCCCCTTTAGGGGATAGGGCATGGCCAGAATACTTTGTATAGATTACGGATTAAAAAGAACGGGTATTGCTGTTACCGATCCATTGCAGATTATAGCAACAGGGTTAACAACGTTGCATTCAAAAGAATTGATGCCTTTTTTAAAAAAATATTTTGAAAACGAGCCGGTTGAATTGATACTGATCGGTTGGCCAACGAATTGGGATGATTCCAGTACACATGCAACGCCTTTAGTAGAGAAATGCATTAAAGAATTACAGAAGAATTTTCCTTTAATTCCTATTTCTAAGGTTGATGAACGATATACTTCTAAAATGGCAAAAGCTGCCATGCTCGAAATGGGCATGAAGAAAAAGGATCGTCGCAATAAGGCATTGGTTGATGAAATAGCGGCTACAATTATGTTACAGGAGTATTTACGGAATATTTTATAGTTAATTCTATTGCAGTTTTCATGCTGAAAAATTGTAATTTTGCCGCTTAATAAATAACAACAGTAAGAAATGATTCTTCCCATCGTAGCTTATGGTAATCCGGTTTTAAGAAAAGTGGCTTCGCCAATTACACCTGCATATCCAAATCTGGAAAAATTACTGGAGGATATGTGGGAAACAATGTATGCCAGTAGTGGAGTTGGACTGGCAGCGCCACAGATCAATAAAGAAATTCGTCTTTTTATCATCGATACCCAACAGATGTTTGAAAATATGAATGCTGACGAACAAAAAGAATATGATGATGCACCTGGCGAAAAAATTGCTTTTATCAATGCGCAAATAGAGGCATTGGATGGTGATGAGTGGGCTTATAACGAAGGATGTTTAAGCATTCCCAAAATCAGAGAAGATATAAATCGGCATGCATCTGTTACGATTACATATCAAGATGAAAAATTTGAATCATACACAAAAACTTTTACAGGTCTAACGGCCAGAGTTATATTGCATGAATACGATCATATAGAAGGGAAATTATTTATCGATCATATTTCGTTGCTTAAGCGAAAATTGATGAAGGGGAAACTCAATGATATTTCCAAAGGCAAAGTGAATGTTGATTATAAAATGTCATTTCCAGGTTAAGAGACGACTACAATTCATTTTTTTGCTTCCCGTATTTCCTCCATTTTTCAATTACCTGTTCAATATCATCAGGTATTGGTGCTTCGAAAAACATTTCTTTACCAGATGTAGGATGTATAAAACCCAGAGTTTTTGCATGTAAAGCTTGCCGCTGGCAGATGCTAAAGCAATTGTCTACAAACTGTTTGTATTTAGCATACACTGTTCCTTTGACAATTTTATCGCCGCCATAAAAATCATCATTGAATAAAGGATGCCCAAGATATTTCATATGTACTCTTATCTGATGTGTACGACCCGTTTCTAACACACATTGTACCAACGTAACATAGCTAAATCTTTCCAATACACTATAATGAGTAGTAGCATCTTTTCCATGTTCTCCATCAGGGTAGGCTTCAAATAATTTTCGATGACGCTGGTTTCGTCCTACATGGGCTACAATGGTTCCGTTATCTTTTTCCACATCGCCCCAAACCAGGGCAACATACTTTCTGCTGATGGTATGATCGAAAAACTGTTTAGCTAAATGCCGCATGGCAACATCTGTTTTTGCCAGGACTAATAATCCACTTGTGTTTTTATCGATGCGATGTACCAGGCCAAATCTTGGTAATACATCGTCATTTAATGCTGGGTTTTGCTGTTGCAAATAATAGGCAACACCGTTAAGTAATGTGCCGGTATAATTACCGCTCCCGGGATGTACTACCATGCCGGCTGGTTTATTAATAATCATAATATCATCATCTTCATAAATGATATTGAGCTCCATTTTTTCCGCTTTCAGATCGGTCTGCTCAGGGCTCATATCAGAATAAATAATTATTGCATCCAGTGGCTTTATTTTATAATTGGATTTTATTGGTTTCCCATTCACCAACACCATACCGAGTGAGATTGCTCTTTGCAATTTATTTCTGGTAGCATTTTCTATACGTTGCATCAGGAATTTATCGATGCGTAAAGCTTCTTGTCCTTTATCAATAGTAATGGCAAATCGTTCAAATAACTCATCATTACTCTCAGCAGTTTCAAGCTCTGTATTTTCCAAATCCTCCTTCATAATGTGGCAAAGGTAATGGATGAACATTTGTTGGTAGCTTTGTATTTCAAAATGGAAAAACAAATAGTCATATTCAGAGATCTTGGAAAAATGGACTACCAGTCTGCATGGGATTATCAGGAAAAATTATTAAAGGAAAATGTAGGCAGAAAGTCGGCTGTCGGTAGTCCAGAAACAAAAGTTGAAACAGAGCATTTTCTTTTATTTGTAGAGCATCCGCCTGTCTATACATTGGGAAAAAGTGGTAATAAAGAGAATGTCTTATTAAGTGAAGATGAATTAAAGGAAAAAGAGATACAGTTTTTTAATACCAACAGAGGAGGAGACATTACTTTTCATGGCCCTGATCAGTTAGTTGGCTATCCATTACTTGATCTTGAAAAATTTTATACAGATATTGGTCGTTATTTACGTAACCTGGAAGAAGTTATCATTCTTACCTTGGAAGAATACGGCATAAAAGGAGAAAGGTCGTCAGGTGAAACAGGGGTTTGGATAGAAACTGCTATTCCAGGAAAAGAAAGAAAAATTTGTGCTATTGGTGTACGATGCAGCCGTTGGATCACTATGCATGGATTTGCCTTCAATGTAAATACTGATCTATCTTATTTCAATCACATTATACCATGTGGTATTGTAAATAAACAAGTTACTTCCCTAGAAAAAGAATTGGGATATACAGCAGATATTGCGGAAGTAAAAGAAAAGGTAAAAGGAAATTTTGAAAAGGTTTTTAATGCTGTATTACGATCAGAAGTCCTTCTCTAAATAGAATTTGTGTTTTTCAATCAGCATACCATCTTCAAATAGTTCAAACCTAAACCAACCAGCATGAAAAAAGTTGGCTTTATCTATTTTGAAATTTTTCTCTTTTAAATTTTTTAATTCAAAAAGAAAATCTCCATTTTCTTCAAAGAATTTAATCGTGTATTTTTTGGCCTTTTCAGCATCCGGGAGAACAACCTGAACATTTCCATCACGATAAGTATAAACATATACAGAAGCTGTAAAGCCAACAGGTTTATTTTTTATGACAACCGGATTAATAGCAATTGCAGAATCAACACCCGGAAAACCATTTAGTCTTTCTAAGAATGGATTTATTGGTTTTAGCGAATCAACGGGTAGTTTTTTTATACTTACTACAGTGTCTTTTACTGGCTTTTTTGTTGCACTAAATTGATACATGCCTTTATCCTGTTGAATATATAAGCGATAAAACATGTGATCGTTAGTTGGGTTTACATCGGCATAGCCGTTTTGCGGCAATGTCGGGTCAAGCACTGTCAATATTGATTTAAATCCTGTAAGACTATCAAGCGAACGTTGAATACTGATTTGCTTAACATCAGGTAAATTATTAACCCAGCTAACGATGATACGATTATTCCCAACATTATTTAATGAAAAATTTGGCAATGTATCCT
This sequence comes from Chitinophagaceae bacterium, assembly GCA_024643655.1. Classification (GTDB taxonomy): domain Bacteria; phylum Bacteroidota; class Bacteroidia; order Chitinophagales; family Chitinophagaceae; genus JJ008. The sequence goes on from JAHEMM010000028.1 coordinate 3,717, forward strand.
GTGCTGACAATTGACTGGCAGAAAAAAGGGAAATTAATAAAAGAAGAAAACAGTTTTTTTTCATATGAATAAACGAAATATAGCCGGTGTTCTTTTTCCTGATTTTATCAAAGATAAGATAGCAGGGTTTATATTTTAAAATATTAACGTTCCTTTACTCAACGAAGCATTTCCTTGAAGTCCTCCGCTATGAATAACAAGTACATTACTATTAGCAGGGAAATTATCTTTTTCTATTAAGTCAGTTACTGCATAGCATAACTTACCGGTATAAATAAAATCTGTTGGAATGCTGGTTTGCAGATAGAAGTCATTCATAAATTGTAGCAACTCCGGTTTATGTTTTGCATATCCTCTAAAATGATATGCATGATTTATTGTCATACTTTTTAGGGTGTTATCTGAAATTTCTTTAATGCTGGTATCCATTGTTAAATAATTTTTTAATACACTAAATACAAGTAGTGTTTGATGTGGTAAAAGGCTATTTAACAAGCCTGCTGCCATGGTTCCTGTTCCTGCAGCACAACAAATATGTGTGTAAGAAGTAGTATCGAATGTTTTTAATATTTCAGCGGCACCAGCAGCACCTTTTCTACCATAACCTCCTTCGTTAATCAGATAATAATCGGTATGAAAGATTTCAGAAGGGATTTTCTTCTCCTTATAATCATCCCGGCTGAGAAAAATTAATTGCATACCCATTTGCTTTGCTTGTACCAAAGTCGGAGATAATGTTGTTGCTTCTTCGCCTCTTATTAAGCCAATACATGCTAAGTTATACATGGCACAAGCTGCTGCAGTTGCTATTATGTGATTGGACCAGGCTCCTCCAAAAGTTACAATAGTTTTTTTATTTTGTGTGATTGCATCTGCAATGTAATGGCTGAGTTTGAACCATTTATTTCCTGAAATAACTGGATGGATTTTATCTAATCGCAGCACCGATAATGCAATATTTTTTCGCTGCAATAATGGAAGTGAAATTTTATCTGTGGTTATATTTTCAATATTAATTTCTTGCATATAATTGTAGAAGGCAGACTGAACGAAATTACTTTAAATTTGTGCCTCTATCACTAATCAATTAATTAACAGATATCAACATATGAAACCAACTTTAGTAATTCTTGCAGCCGGTATGGCCTCTCGTTATGGAAGTATGAAACAAGTAGAAGGATTTGGACCTTCTGGTGAAACTATTATGGATTATTCAATTTTTGATGCAATCCGTGCTGGTTTTGGAAAAGTTGTATTTATCATTCGAAAAGAATTTGCTGATAGTTTCAAATCTGTTTTTGAACCAAAATTAAAAGGGCGAATTCAAACAGCCTATGTTTTTCAAGAGCTGGATATGTATACTGATGGATTTCAAAGAAATCCAGAAAGAACAAAACCTTGGGGAACTGCACATGCTGTATTATGTGCAGCTGAAGTAGTAAAAGAGCCGTTTGCTGTTATAAATGCCGATGATTTTTATGGGAGTAATGCTTTTAATAATGCGGCAGCATTTTTAAACGTAGGGTGTAATGAAAAAAACTATGCTATTATTGGATATGATTTATTAAAAACACTTTCAGATCATGGTACAGTAAACAGAGGTGTTTGCGGGTTAGATAATAAAGGTAATCTTGCTTCTGTTACAGAACGGATCAATATTGCGAAAAAAGGAGATGTAATTGTTTGTGAAGATGGAATTGAACCGGCCGAACTTGCACAAACAACCAGAGTTTCAATGAATTTCTGGTGTTTCGATCCTTCTTATTTTGAGTTTACAAAAAAATTATTCACAAAATTTCTTGAAGAAGTTGGATCAGAATTAAAATCTGAATTTTTTATTCCATTGGTAGCGGATCAATTTATTAAAGTAGCTGGTTCGATTGAAGTCATTCCTACATCTTCCTTATGGTTTGGAGTAACCTATAAAGAGGATGCTCCATTTGTAAAACAATCACTTGATAAGTTAATCAAAGAGGGAGAATACCCTGCTAATCTTTGGAGTTAAAAATAAAATCAATAAAAAAGCTATCCCTTTATGAGATAGCTTTTTTTATATTCTAATAATTTAAAGAATCGTTTAATTAATCGCCTTTAACCATAAATACAAAATCCTGAATTTTCTTTACTTGTTGTACTTTACTTAATCCAGCTACAGAAGATTTGGAAGAAAGTTTGACTTTTTTATAAAGAGCGTTGGTCTTCAATTCTTCCAATGCCTTGTAAATGTATTTTGATTGTACAGCAAAAACGGCACTTTCGGCATTTGTTTTCTTTGCACTTAATACGCCAATCACTTCACCTTTTTTATTGAATACAGGGCCTCCGCTATTACCTGGATCTGCTGGTATTGCTATTTGACAACTTAGCGTGTCGCCATTGTTTCCCGTTTTAGCACTCATGTATCCTTCGCCATATACAATTTCATCTCTTGGATAACCTAATGTAAAGATTGGTTCAGCTACATCAGCAGAGTTTTTACTTATACCATATGGCAGGGTAGAGAATTGTTTGAAATTTTCATCATCAATTTTGATAATGGCGACATCTCTGTTAATATCAAGTTTCAAAACAATTGCATTGAACTTATCACCTTTTTCATTAAAAACACTGATATTTCTTGAGTTTTTAACAACATGGGCATTAGTGATCATTAAACCTGATGCATCAATAAAAAATCCGGTACCAACTGTTTTATAAGCAATTGATGGTTTTGAAGATTTCTCACTTTTTACTACAGCCAAATCATTTTCAAGACGATCTGTTTTTGTTTTTGCAGCATCTACTTTTCTACTTAGTTCCAAATAATCTGCTGAGGAAGGTGGTTTAGGAGAAACTGACCAAACCAGTGCACTTAAACTAATTGTAGTAACGCCAGCGATAACTGCTGCGATAGCAGCCACCCGCTTATATCTATTAAAAAGATAAACAACTTTCGCTTTCCCTTTCAGTCTTGTAGAATCTATTTTACCTTGCTCGGTTAATTGTGTGTGAACATCATTTAGGGAAGAACGAAATTTTTTCCATTCTCCAAAACGATTCATTTGTTGTAAAAATAAAGTATGCTCAACTACAAGTAAATCAATCTCTGCATTCGTCTTACGAAGATTTTCAAAATGCAACCTTTCGTCAGGATTCATTTCTCCCCGGATGTAACGTTCAACCGCATCTAAAATTTTAATATCCTCCATCGTCGTTTCCGTTTTTATAATCTGTAAAAAATATTTTTTTCAATCTCATCAGACACTTGTATTTCTGATTTTTTGCATTGTCGGCATTCGTATATCCAAAATTTGCTGCTATTACATGCATGTTCTGCTTTTGCAAATAATATGCTTCTAAAAGGCTTTTACAGGGTTCGCCAAGATTATTCAATGCTTTTTCCATCAATTCAAACTCTACATTTACTTTTTCATGCTCTTCCAATTCATTTTCAACAGGTATCAAATTCTCCAGGTTGTCACTAGTGGCTGAAAACCGGTTCTGCTGTTGTAATCGTTTGAGCCACAATCTTCTGGCAACTGAATAAACAAATGTCTTTATCTGGCAATTCAATTCAAAAGTTCCAGATCTCGCCTTTTCATAAAGAACTATCATCGCTTCCTGAAAAACATCTTTAGCATCATCAGAAGAGCCATTGTTGTTGATTATCAATGATTGAACCATATTAAAGTTCTCCTGATAAATCGTTTCTACTGCTTTTTTATCGCTAATAGCCAGACCTTTTAACAATGCTTGTTCATCTATCTGATCTTTCACATTCCTTTATTTAATACAAAAAATTAAAAATAGTAACCCTACCTGACAGCAAAAAATAAATTATAACTGCTTAATTAATTGTTTTTGAAATTTAATAAACTGATTTTCAGGCTAAACATATCAAATTCAAAAGAAATTTTAAAATAACGGGTTACCTTTTCTCAATTTGAGTATTAACACCGAATTAATTCACAAAACAAAAAAATTAAAACAAAATGAAGAAGTTTTTTGCAATTGCAGTTATCGCTATCGCTTTCGTAGCTTGTAACAATGACGCTGAAAAGAAGGAAACACCTGCTGATACAACTGCAGCTCCAGTTGAAACAGTAGCTCCAGTAGCTCCAGTTGATACAACTGCTACAGTTGCTCCAGCTGATACTACTGCTACAAATATGTAATATTTTAGGCAAGCAAGCTTAAGGCCCTCCCTTTTGGGAGGGTCTTTTTTTTCACATTAAGCCAGCAAAATTCATTCTTCTTTACTCTTATTTAAAGTTACCTTTGCGGCCTTATTAAATTTTTTATCAGTGTCTACATTTGAAGCATTAGGATTAGAAGAAGGGTTACTTCTTTCTATCCAATCATTGGGATTTACAGAGCCCACTCCAATTCAAGAAAAAGCAATTCCTGTTTTATTACAAGGAACTAAAGATTTTATCGGTTTAGCTCAAACCGGAACTGGAAAAACGGCAGCATTTGGCTTACCCTTGCTTCAGCTTATAGAAAAAGGGCTAAAGTCTCCGCAAGCATTAATTGTTTGTCCAACAAGGGAATTGTGTTTACAGATTACTAAAGATCTGGATACATTCAAAAATAAAAAAGATCATATTTCAGTTACAGCCGTATATGGAGGAACTTCTATTTCGATGCAGATCAGAGATTTAAGAAAAGGCACACATATTGTTGTTGCCACTCCTGGACGTTTGATTGATCTGATCGAGAGAAAAGCTATTAACCTTGAGCAAATTCATTATGTAGTACTGGATGAAGCAGATGAAATGCTAAATATGGGTTTTAAAGAAGATATTGAGTTTATCCTAAAGAATACACCCAATCGCCAAAGCACATGGTTGTTTAGTGCAACAATGCCTGCAGAAATCCGTCAGGTGAGTAAGAAGTACATGGATAAGCCTTTTGAAATCACAATTGGTAAGACCAATGCAGGTGCTGCTACAATCGATCACCAATATTATGCTACGCAACATCACAATCGATACGAAGTATTAAAGCGTATCATCGATTTTAATCCGGGCATTTTTGGGATCATCTTCGCCAGAACAAAACTGGATACACAGGATATAGCAGAAAGGTTAACAAGAGAAGGATACGATATTGATGCCATTCATGGTGACCTGACTCAACAGCAAAGGGATAAAGTAATGGGCCTTTTCAGAGATAAGAGTGTAAAGTTGTTAGTAGCAACCGATGTAGCTGCAAGAGGTATTGATGTAACAGGTATTACGCATGTAATCAATTACGAATTGCCAGATGATGTCGAAGTATATACGCATAGAAGCGGACGTACTGGAAGAGCTGGTAAAAGTGGTGTTTGTGTATCTATTGTAACTCCAAAGGAAAGTTATCGTTTGCGCCAAATTGAAAGACTCGTCAATACGAAGGTTCATCGTATGGATATCCCTACTGGTAAAGATGTTTGCCGGAAACAATTCTTCCATTTTATTGATAAAATGTTACAAGCCGATATTAGCAATGGCGAATACGAAGCTTATTTGCCAACACTGAAAGAAAAGTTTGCTGAAGTAGATAAAGAAGAAATTTTGCAAAGAGTAGCAGCTTTAGAGTTTGATCGCTTTCTGAAATATTATGAGAATGCAGCTGATTTAAATATCAGAAACGATGATAGAAGAAGTGATAGAAGGAGCGAAAGATCAGACAGACAGTCTTCACCAAGAGATAGGGATAGGGATACAAAAGGTAGAAAATTCAGCGGTGGAAGCGGTTATCAACGACTTTTTGTCAATCTTGGCACAAAAGATGGCTTTTACAAAGCAAGTTTTCTGCAATTTATTTTAGATATGAGTGATTTGAAAAAAGAAGTGTTGGGTAAGATCGATATGAAAGAAATGACAAGCTGGATAGAAATTGAGCCATCTGCAGGATCAAAAATGATAAAAGCTATAGACGGGAAAAACTATCGTGGAAGAAAAATTCGTATGAATGATGCTGAAAGCGGTGGCGGAAGAAGAAAATAATTCTATAAATGATTTGAAATACTAAACAAGAAAGTTATATTTGATTTCTAATGAAAGCAACTAGGTCATATTTTGGTTTCTATTTTACATACTTCTTTTATCAAAAGAGGCCGGGAATGCTTTTGTTGAAACTAAATTAAGAACAACTAAAAATCAACATAAAGAGTCCCGGCCAGATTGGCCGGGATTTTTGTTTTAACTATGAATAAGAAAATTGCAATTCAAGGTTTTGAAGGGAGTTTCCATCAGGTAGCTGCAAGACTTTTTTTTGGAAAAGATGTTGAAGTAGTTGCTTGTAATACTTTTAAAGAAGTTTTCAAGGTAGTCAATAATAAAAAAGAAAGTGATGGTGGTTTGATGGCGATTGAAAACTCTATTGCCGGCAGTATATTGCCCAATTACAACCTGCTTCAAAAAAACAACCTGAAAATAATCGGCGAAGTTTATTTACATATTAAGCAAAACTTATTGGTAAATCCTGGCGTTAAATTGGAAGACATTAGAGAAGTTCATTCTCATTCAATGGCATTACAACAGTGTTATGATTTTCTGGATCAGTATAATTGGAAACTGGTGGAAACGGATGACACAGCTTTAAGTGCAAAGCATATTCATCAGCATAAAAGCAAACATATTGCAGGTATCGCCAGTAAATTAGCAGCAGATTTATATCAACTGGAAATACTAATTCCGAACATCCATACTATAAAAAATAATTATACCAGATTCCTGGTTCTTCAAAAAGACGAAGCGAAGGAAATAATTGCTCAAGCAAATAAAGCATCTGTAAACTTTCAAACAGATCATTCTAAAGGAAGTCTGGCAAAAGTGCTTACAAAAATTGCCGAAGGAGGGATTAATCTAAGTAAACTGCAAAGCTTTCCAATTCCTGGAAGTGATTTTAAATATAGTTTTCATGCCGATATGGAATTTGATTCAACAGATCAATTTAATAAAGTTATCGAACAGTTAAAAAAGATAACACCAGCTTTGAGGGTTTATGGTGTTTATAAAAAAGGAATATGGAAGTAGCAAAACGATTAGAAGGTATTGGCGAATATTATTTCTCTCAGAAGCTGAGAGAAATAGAGCAGTTGAATAAAGCAGGCAAACAAATCATCAATCTTGGCATTGGCAGTCCTGATCTTCCACCACATCCGGATGTAATAAAAGTATTGCAGGAAGAAAGTGCAAAGACAACAGTACATGCTTATCAATCGTATAAAGGTTCGCCTTTATTAAGAAATGCGATAAGTGATTGGTATAAACATTGGTATAAAGTCGAATTAAATCCTGATAATGAAATATTGCCATTGATAGGAAGTAAAGAAGGTATCATGCATATCTGCATGACATATTTGAATAGTGGAGACAAAGTATTAGTACCGAATCCTGGCTATCCAACGTATAGAAGTGCTGTAAAACTAGCCGGAGGTAAATGTGTTGATTATAAGCTATCAGAAAAAAATAAGTATGAACCCGATTTTGAAAAGTTGGAAAAGGGAAAATTGGAAAAAGTGAAGTTGATGTTTGTGAATTATCCGCATATGCCTAGTGGTAAATTACCGTGTGAGAAATTATTTAAGAAACTGGTAAAGTTTGGGAGAAAGCATAATATTTTAATCATTCATGATAATCCTTACTCCTTTATTCTGAATAATAACCCGATGAGCTTATTGAGCGTAAAAGGTGCAAAGGATTGTGTAATAGAATTGAACTCATTAAGTAAAAGTCATAATATGGCTGGCTGGAGAGTCGGAATGCTCTGTGCTTCAAAAGAGAGAATTGAAGAAGTGCTTCGTTTTAAAAGTAATATGGACAGTGGAATGTTTTTGCCTGTTCAGCTAGCTGCAGCAAAAGCTTTATCGCTTGGGAAAGACTGGCACGATAAAATAAATGATGTGTATAAAGAAAGAAGAGAGAAAGTGTATGAATTGTTAAAACTAATAAACTGTGATTTTTCAACTGAGCAAGCAGGGATGTTTGTTTGGGCGAGAATCCCTGCAACCTATAAAGACGGATACGTATTGAGTGATGAGGTATTATATCATTCCAATGTCTTTCTTACACCCGGTGGAATTTTTGGGAGTGCCGGAGAAAAATATATCCGAATAAGTTTATGTTCCCCAGTCGAAAAGTTTGAAGAAGCAATAAGTCGAATTAAGAATTAAAAATGAATAATAAATAATTCATGGAAAAAAGAAAACGTATAGCAATAGTTGGAGTTGGTTTAATAGGTGGTTCATTAGCCATTCAATTGCATGAAAAAAAGCTATCATCCAAACTAATTGGAGTGGATGCGAATCAAGAACATGCAAGAAAAGCTGTTGAGCTGGAATTGGTGGATGAAACAATGTCATTAGATGATGCAATCGTACAATCCGATGTTATTATTTTGGCAATACCTGTTGATATATTAGTGAAATTATTGCCTTCTATCTTGGATAAAATAGAGCAGCAAATCGTTATTGATCTGGGTTCTACAAAAGCACAATCTATTGGTGCTATAAAAAATCATCCAAAAAGGGGGAGATATGTTGCTACGCATCCGATGTGGGGAACCGAGTACAGCGGTCCAACGGCGGCAATGCGTGGCGCCTATGAAAACAAGGCAGTTATTATTTGTAATGCAGAAGAAAGCGATACTGATGCCCTTGAATGGACAAAGCATATGTATAAAAAAATTGGGATGCATATTTTAGAAATGGAAGCAAAAGCACATGATCTGCATGCAGCTTATGTAAGTCATATTTCGCATATCACCTCTTTTGCATTAGCCAATACAGTATTGGAAAAAGAAAAAGAACAACAAACCATTTTTGAATTGGCATCAGCAGGTTTTGAAAGTACAGTGCGATTGGCAAAAAGTAATCCGGCTATGTGGGTGCCGATATTTATGCAGAATAAAGAAAATGTGCTGGATGTTTTGAAAGAACATATTTCACAGTTAACAAGGTTTAAAGAGAGTATTGAAAAAGATGATAATGAATATTTGTTACGATTGATCGAAGAGGCAAATAAAATAAGGAAAATTATAAAATAAATAACCTTTTCTCCTTTCTTGGAGCTAGGGACTAAATTTGTACAAATGCAAACAACAGAACAGACAACAAGCGAAACAGTAAATGCAGCATGGAACAAACGACCACTGATCATCAGCGGTCCGTGCAGTGCTGAAACAGAAGAACAGGTATTGGCAACAGCACAACGTCTTGCTGCAACCGGAAAAATAAATATGCTGCGTGCAGGTATCTGGAAACCCAGAACAAAACCCGGTATGTTTGAAGGCATTGGTGCTAAAGGGTTACCCTGGTTGCAACAGGCAAAGAAATTAACTGGTTTGCCAACAACAGTAGAAGTGGCAACTTCCAAGCAGGTTGAAGACGCACTTAACTTTGATGTTGATGTATTATGGATAGGAGCAAGAACAACGGTGAATCCATTTAGCGTACAGGAAATTGCTGATGCATTACGAGGAGCAAATGTTCCGGTTTTGATAAAAAACCCGATCAACCCGGATCTGGAATTATGGACTGGTGCGGTAGAAAGAATTGCGAGGGCTGGTGTCAAAGATATTGGGTTGATTCATCGTGGTTTCAGTTCGTATGGTAATACTGAATTTCGCAATGCACCGATGTGGCATCTGGCCATTGAAATGAAATTGAAACATCCGGATATGTTGATGGTCAATGATCCTTCTCATATATGTGGTCGTCGTGATATTTTACAGGAAGTAATGCAAAAAGCTATTGACCTTGATTATGATGGGTTGATGATTGAAAGTCATATTGATCCTGACAATGCCTGGAGCGATGCTAAACAACAGGTAACTCCGGAAGTGCTGAATGAAATGCTGGACACAATTATTTGGAGAAAAGAAGATATTAATTCAGAAGCTTATCATGCGGCACTGGAAAAATTACGGCAGCAAATCAATCATTTGGATGATGAGTTGATGCAGATATTAAGTCAGCGGATGAAGATTGCGGATAAGATTGGTACATTCAAAAAAGAGAATAATATTACCATCCTTCAAACCAATCGTTGGAATGAGATCATAGAAAGAGCTAGTGCAAAAGGAGAGAAGATTGGTTTGAGCAAAGAATTTATCACTAAGTATTTTGATGCGGTACATATGGAAAGTATTAATCATCAGAAGAAGATCTTGGATAGTTAATGCCCCTGTCCCTTAAAAGGGAACTTTGTTTGGGAATCACTCTTTTACTGTAGTAATTCTTTTGAGCATTAGGAAACAGCAAAACAGTTTTTGTATTTGCTTGAAATAAAACAACATGACAAAACGAACTTATAAATTTTCAAATTCATCCACAGATATCTATCTGGCTAATGGTATCAGTCATCTAAAAAAGATAACGAATCAGAAAGCTACTGTACTGCTCACTGATGAACATGTTTACAATGCTCACACCAAACGATTCAAAGGTTGGGACACAATTGTTTTAAAGCCCGGAGAAGAATTTAAAATTCAAGGAACAGTTGATGCTGTAATTGAACAGTTGATTGAAATGGAAGCCGATCGTAAAACAACATTGATTGGCATTGGCGGAGGAGTGATTACGGATATTACAGGTTATGTAGCATCGGTTTATATGCGAGGAGTACAATTTGGTTTTATTCCCACCACTGTTTTAGCATTGGTAGATGCATCAATTGGCGGAAAAAATGGAATAGATGTTGGAGTATATAAAAATATGGTAGGTGTTATCCGTCAACCGTCATTTATTTTACACGATATGGTTTTTCTCAATTCATTACCGCAGGTAGAATGGGAAAATGGATTTGCAGAAATTATCAAACATGCCTGTATTAAAGACGCAAAGATGTTTGCTGAATTGGAAAAGAATTCTTTAAAAACTTACCAGGGCAGGCAAAAATCAATCTGCGAACTGATTCAGAAAAATGCATTGCTTAAAACAAAAGTGGTGCAGAAAGATGAATTTGAAAAAGGGGAAAGACGATTATTGAATTTCGGGCATACATTGGGACATGCATTGGAAAATCAATATGACCTTTCACATGGACAAGCCATTGCAATCGGCATGACCTATGCCTGTCATATTTCGGAACAGTTGTGTGGATTCAAACAAACAACGAAAGTAATAAGTGTTTTAGAAAAATACAACCTACCTACTTATGCTGCATTCGATAAGCAAAAAGTATTTAATGTGTTGAAGATGGATAAGAAAAGAGAAAAGAAAGAAATGAATTATGTGCTGCTGGAAAAAATAGGAATAGGAGTTGTGAAATCCATTTCATTAAAGCAATTAGAAAAAATAATTCAAGATTTATAAAAGTGAAAGTAACTGTATATCCATCACAATTAGGAGGAACAATTCAGGCACCTGCTTCTAAAAGCTCCATGCAAAGAGCTTGTGCTGCTGCTTTATTGAATAAAGGAGAAACTTCGATTTATAATCCGGGACATTCTAATGATGATAAAGCAGCGTTGGATATTATTCAAAAATTGGGTGCAACAGTTGAATTCAGAGGCGATGATTTATTAATCAACAGTGCAGGAGTAAATCCTGATGCAAACGAAATCAATTGCGGCGAAAGTGGTTTAGGAATCAGAATGTTTACTCCGCTTGTTGCATTAAGTGAAAAGAAAATCATCATTAGTGGAACTGGCAGTCTGCTAACAAGACCAATGGATTTTTTTGATGAGATATTGCCGAAACTGGGAGTAAAAGTAAAAACGAATGAAGGTAAATTGCCATTAACAATACAAGGCCCGTTAAAGCCGGCGAATATTGTAGTGGATGGTTCATTGAGCTCACAATTTTTAACTGGATTGTTGATGGCTTATGGAGCCTCCCCAAACCCCTCCAAAGGAGGGGCTTTAATTCCTGATATCGCAAGTGTTACTATAAAAGTTAAAAACCTGAAGAGTAAGCCTTACATTGATTTGACTTTAGATGTTATGAAACAGTTTGGGTTAAGAGTTCCTGAGAATAGAAACTATGAAGAATTTATTTTTCATAATGACTATTCTCTAATCCCCACTTCGGTTGATAGAGGGGGTGTTCACTACACCGTAGAAAGCGATTGGAGTGGTGGAGCTTTTTTACTGGTAGCCGGTGCCATTGCCGGACCTATTACAGTCAGAGGGTTGGATTTAACTTCGACACAAGCCGACAAAGCAATTGTTGATGCATTAATTGCGGCAAATGCTGGAATTGCAATAGAAGCAAAAGGAATTAAAATTCATCCTTCTTTGATGGTAGGGTTTAATTTTGATGCAACGGATTGTCCAGACCTATTTCCTCCGTTGGTTGCTTTGGCTGCTTATTGTATGGGAAAAACAATTATTAAAGGAGCAAGCAGATTGATACATAAAGAAAGTAACAGAGCTATTACTTTACAGGAAGAGTTCAAAAAGATGGGAGTAATAATTGATTTGAATGATGATGAAATGATCATTCATGGTGGGAAAGGAGTAAATGGAGCAACTGTACATTCCAGGCATGATCATCGTATTGCAATGGCTTGTGCAGTTGCAGCTATTAAAGCAGATGGCGAAACCATTATTGAAGAAGCCGATGCAATAAAAAAGTCTTATCCTGATTTTTATTTTGATTTAAAAAAACTTGGCGTAAAAGTTGACAATTCTTATGCTGTATTAGGGTTGGATTTATAAAAGTATATTTGAACTTTGTAAAAAAAATGCCCTTAGGGCTTTGCGTTTATATGAATTCATTCGGTCGATTATTTCGTATTTCCATTTTTGGTGAATCACATGGTGAATGTGTAGGCATTACTATTGATGGATGCCCTGCAGGTTTGTCATTATCGCCGGAAGATTTATTACCTGATTTGGAAAGAAGAAAAGGCGGCAAGCAAAAAGGAACCACACCAAGACAGGAAGAAGATTTTCCTATTTTTAAAAGCGGTGTATTCAATGGCAAAACAACAGGATTTCCTATCACTATTTTATTTGAGAATAAAAATACCCGTAGCGAAGATTATGCAAAGCAAAGAAGTATACCAAGACCGGGTCATGCTGATTGGGTAGCGAATCAGAAATTTGGTGGCAATGAAGATTATCGGGGTGGCGGTCATTTTAGTGCAAGATTAACAACAGGAATTGTTGCTACCGGAGCAATTGCAAAGAAATTAATGTCAGAAGTTTCATTCAAAGCACTGGTAATTGAAGTTGGCGGGGAAAAGGACATTGAGAAGGGATTGCAAAAAGCAATTGATGCTAAAGATTCAGTTGGTGGTATTATTGAATGCAAAGTAAATGGATTGCCAGTTGGTTTAGGTGAGCCGTATTTTGATTCATTAGAATCTGTTTTGTCTCAAATACTTTTTGCCATTCCTGCTGTAAGAGGTGTTGAATTCGGAACCGGTTTTGCCGCAGCAAGAATGTTCGGCAGCGAACATAATGATGCCATTGAAAATATGGAAGGCAAAACAAGAAGTAATCATGCTGGTGGGGTAGTAGGTGGAATTACTAATGGTAATGAATTGGTTTTTCGTTTAGCAGTCAAACCGACATCGTCTACACCGAAAGAACAAAACAGTTTGAATTGGGATACAGGAAAGGCAGAGGATTTTTCTATCAAGGGTCGTCATGATCTTTGTGTTGCACTCCGGGCTCCGGTTATTGTAGAAGCAGTAACTGCTATTGTGTTAGCCGATTTTATGTTAATAGAACAAAAAATTAAAAGAATTTTATAATGCCAGTTTTTTATCATGTAACAACTGCTGCTGATTGGGAAGTAGCAAAACAAAAAGGAGAGTATGTCCATCCTTCACTAGAGGCAGAAGGTTTTATTCATTGTTCGCAAGATCATCAGGTAGCTGGTGTATTGGAAAGATATTTTGCCGGTAAGAATGATCTGGTAAAACTTGTAATTGAAACAGATAAACTCACCAGCAAGTATGTATTTGATTGGTCTAAATCAACAGCAGATACATTTCCACATGTTTATGGCCCAATAAATATTGATGCAGTGATTGATGTAGTTAGTTTATAGCTCTTTCTTCAATTTCTTAAAATCAAGATCTAGAATTTCATATTTTATACTATCTGTAAATGAGTAATGCCACCATTCATCATTATAAGGTTTGAAGCCAAATTTGCTCATAACTGATTTTAATAACAACCTGTTTTGTAAAACTTCTTCAGGCAGGTTTGAAAAATTATGATGGGCAGTGTCACTGAAATTGTCAAACCCTGTTCCCATATTTAATTCTTTTCCAGTAGTTGATTTAATAATTGTAAGGTCAACAGTCGTTCCACGGTTATGTCCGCTACCGTTTGCAGGATTTGCTACAAATCTTTCATCCTTTACAAGCTCCCAGAATTTTACAGTGACAGAATAAGGCCGATAAGCATCAAATATTTTCAAGCTCAAGCCCTTTGTTTTTAATTCCTGTTGTACTTTATGTAGTGCTATGGCTGTATTCAATCTAAGAAATGTAAAAGTTGTTTTCGCCGGATACATCAGCCGATTCATAAAATTGTTGATGCTGGCATAACGGAGGTCGTAGATTAAATCTGGAATCAAACTCTTTAATTCAATCATTCTCTTATTAGAATCAAGTTTGACTTGGTGTTTAAATTCTTTCATTTTATTTGTTACATCGGGCCTATTATACGAATTGTTTTGCGCAACAGATTCAACACCAATTGCAATGAGTAAAAAGAGAAAAGCAAGTTTAGAAAAAAGATAAAATTTTCTTATATTGTTATTCATATCTGTGAGTAAACTTAAAGTAAAGACAGATATAAAACAATTCGACCTGATCTACTTATGGACACAAAAAAAATTATCTACCCTTATGTTGTTTGCTTTTTTGTTTGCCTCATTTTAATTGCTTCTTGTAAAAATAAAGAGAAGAAGGGGGAACATTTTGCAAGAACTCATGAGGAATTAAAAGAGAAAACAACCGCACTAATAACCGCAGCTTTAAATAATAATGGCCAGTCCGAATTTTTAATCGAAGATTCGTTAATAACGATTAAAGAAAAACAACTTTCAGCTTTCATTTATTTTCAAAAAAAGTATACTCCTATTTGGGGCGAAAAAGAAAAATGGTTGCCCGCCGGAGATTCTCTGATTCAATTTATTGAGAATGCTCAACTCTTTGGATTATTCCCTGAAGACTATCATGCTGAAAAAATAAAATCAATAAATAAACAATTTATTGCTGACAGCCTTGGAAAGGGAGATAGAAAGGACGCAGCTTTGTGGGCCAAAGCCGACGTTTTGTTAACTGATGCATTTATTAATATTATTAAGGATGTAAAAATTGGGCGGCTTCCAAACGACAGTATTTCATTAAGAAAAGATTCTGTCTTAACCAATGACTTCGTAAGGTTACAAATAAATAAAGTTTTTACGAGTGGGTTGAGTGCTGTTATTCATTCATTAGAGCCACCTCATCTTGAGTATAGATTACTGAAAGCGGGGATTAAAAAATTTCTCGATAGTGCCGATTACCGAAAATTTACTTTTGTTACTTATCCGGAAAAAGATAAACGAAAATTTCAGCAACTATTACAAAAAAGATTATATGAAGGTGGCTTTATAAGCTTTGATAGTACTGCAGCAGATTCAACTCAATTAGCTGAGGCGATAAAACGTTTTCAAAGAAAAAAAGGGATAAGCGTAGATGGTATAGCTGGTGAAGGAACTGTTAGAACATTAAACGTTAGTGATAGCGAAAAATTTATCCGTATTGCTATCAGTATGGATAAATACAAATTATTACCTGAAAATATGCCTGCTAAATATATTTGGGTAAATACATCAGCTAATTATCTTGAAGTGATAGAGGGGGAAAATGTTGTATTGTCTTCAAAAGTAATTTGTGGCAAACCAAAAACAAGAACGCCTTTACTAAATAGTGAAGTGTCAATCATTATTACATATCCTCAATGGGTTCCACCTCCTAGTATTGTAGGCAAGGAAATTTTACCCGCAGTCAAGAAGAACCCTGGTTACCTTGCCAGAAAGGGATTCAGTTTGCTTGATTCAAAAGGGAATGAAGTCGATCCATATACAGTAGATTGGTCTAAATACGCTAATCGAATTCCTTATCGTGTAGTGCAAGGGAGTGGGGATGCAAATTCTTTAGGCATAATGAAATTTCATTTTGCTAATAAATATTCAGTGTACTTACATGATACAAATCAACGATATCTATTTGCTAATTCAATGCGTTCGCTAAGCCATGGTTGCGTAAGAGTACAAGCATGGGATAAGCTTGCTTTTTACCTTCTAAAAAATGACAGTATAGTTACTCCAGGAAGAAAGTTTACGAAAATAGACTCGGTTAAGACTTGGCTCACTAAAAAGGTCAAAAAAAATATCCCGGTTAACTACAAAATGCCACTCTTTATTAGAAATATAACTTGCGAAGGTAGAAATGGTACAATCTTATTCTATGATGATAATTACGGAGAAGATAAAATGATCCGGGAAATGTATTTTGCTACCAAATGATGTACTCAAGTCAGGTTTATAAATAGGGAAGGAATTTTACTAAAATCACTTCATTTGATGTTGGTTCTAATAACAGAATAATTTATTTTAAGATATTGAACTTTGACATTACTTTTGTTCAGTTTTAAACTAAACAATCTCAGTATGAAGAAGATATTATTAGTATTATTTGGGCTTTATTTATTAGTTCCGTCTGCCTTTGCTCAAGACGAAGAGTTATTACCAAAATCGCTTGGGATAAGCTTTTTTCTAAACGATTTCCCTACTGCATCTCGTATCCGTTCTACTTCACTTTCAACTGTGATTAGAGATAAGTCGTATTCCAAAATAAAAGAAATGTCACCAGGTCTGGCGATTACTTATTATAAAGGGTTAAAAAAATATATCGATATGTCAGCCTCTTTGGGAGGTTCATTTGTGAAATACCCAATGACGACCAGATCATTTTCTTCAGATAATTTTTTATTAGAAGCTAATGCCGCTGTTAATTTTAAAATGACGTCGGAGCAATATTGGTTTCAGCCTTATTTAACTGTTGGAATAGGCGGACATAAATATCTTGGGTATTATGGGGCCTTTATGCCGGTGGGTGCAGGCTTAAAAATCAATTTATTTGACGAGGCCAATTTGTTCATTAATTCAACTTACAGAGTTCCTATAACAGCAGAAACATCTAATTATCATTTCCAGCATAGCATTGGAATTGCTGGAAGATTAACTAAGAAAAAAGAACCTGTAGTTATTACACCACCAACACCGCCTACTCCAGTAGATACTGATGGAGATGGCATTATTGACACAGAGGATAAATGCCCAACTGTAAAGGGGATTGCTAAATACCAGGGATGTCCAATACCAGATACTGATGGCGATGGAATAAATGATGAAGAAGATAAGTGCCCCACTGTTCCTGGCCTTGCTCGTTATAAAGGATGCCCAATACCGGATACTGATGGCGATGGAATAAATGATGAAGAAGATAAGTGCCCAACTGTTGCCGGCCTTGCTCGTTATCAGGGATGTCCGATACCAGATACCGATGGCGATGGTATAAATGATGAAGAAGATAAATGTCCTAATTTAAAAGGCGTAGCTGCATATCAGGGATGCCCTGAGATATCTGAGGAAACTAAAAAGAAAGTTGATGTTGCTGCAAAAAATATTTTGTTTGTGACTGGAAGTGCAAAACTTCGTACACAATCATATACAAAGTTGGCGGATGTAATAACGATTATGAATGACAATCCTGATATGTTGTTGGCTATAGATGGACATACTGACAGTGATGGTGCGGAAGAAATGAATCAAAAATTGAGTGAAAACCGTGCTGCATCAGTAAAAGCCTATTTAGTTAGTAAAGGAATTAATGAAAGCAGAATAACGGCAACTGGTCATGGCGAATTGGAGCCAATCGCCACTAATAAGACGGCTGCTGGTAAAGCTCAAAATCGTCGTTCCGAATTAACATTAAGTTATTTTAAATAAACTGGTTTTCAGTTTTGATATAAAAAAGTCCCGACAGAAATGTCGGGACTTTTTTTCGAAAAGAACTTTTACCATTTATAGATAATAAAATTTCTCTTAATTGTAAAGAATATTTACAACTAGATAATCGTACATCTTTGGAATATAGAAGCTGCGTGTTAGAATGACTAAATAAAAACAGGTCAATAATTTGCTTTCATAAAAATCCTATTTTCAAGTATTACTAAAATAGTTTGAGTTTTAGTTATCAAAAATGTTTACAAAAGTCTGTATTCCCCAGTTTTTGAACCCGGTTTTCATTTTATCCACAGATTAAGCTTTGCTATTTTTACTACAGATTTATCCATGATTTTCCCCTACCTTTGCGCCTCGAAAACCGAATAGGGTTATTATTAATTTGATTTAAACAACTGTAAATAAAGCAGTCATGGCAGATTTAAAATTTCAAAGAAACTTTGGTATAGCAGCACATATTGATGCTGGTAAAACAACAACAACAGAACGTATCCTCCGTTACACCGGAATGATTCATCGTATTGGTGAAGTGCATGATGGAGCAGCTACTACAGACTGGATGGAGCAGGAAAAAGAAAGAGGTATTACTATTACTTCTGCTGCTGTAAGTTGTTTGTGGAATTTCCCAACAGATAAAGGAAAAGCAACCGCTGAAACAAAACCTTATGGTTTTAATATAATTGACACTCCCGGTCACGTTGACTTTACCGTAGAGGTAGAACGTTCAATGAGGGTATTAGACGGATTGATTGCACTTTTCTCTGCAGTTGATGGAGTAGAGCCTCAGTCAGAAACTGTTTGGCGCCAAGCCAATCGTTATGGTGTTCCCCGTATTGGTTTTGTAAATAAAATGGACCGTGCTGGTGCTGACTTTTTAATGGTAGTTAAGCAGGTAAAAGATATGCTTGGTTCAAAAGCTGTTCCACTTCAGTTGCCAATCGGTGCTGAAGATGATTTTAAAGGAGTAGTAGACCTTATCAAAATGAAAGGAATTATCTGGCATATGGAAACAGAGGGTATGACCTTTGACGAAATTGAAATCCCGGCAGATATGCTCGAAGAAGCAAAGGAATGGAGAGCAAACCTTGTTGAAGCCGTAGCAGAATATGATGATCAATTAATGGAGAAATTCTTTGATAATCCTGATTCGATTACAGAAGATGAAATACATGAAGCTGTTCGTAAAGCGACTGTTGATCTTAGTATTGTACCAATGATGTGCGGATCTTCATTTAAAAATAAAGGCGTTCAAACAGCGTTAGATGGAGTTTGTCGTTATTTACCTTCACCATTAGATATTCCTGATACAGTAGGAACGCATCCAGATAGTGGTGAGCAGATTACTCGTAAACCAGACCCTAAAGCACCATTTGCAGCATTAGCGTTTAAAATAATGACTGATCCATTTGTGGGTCGTCTTGCATTCTTCCGTTGCTATTCAGGCCATTTAGATGCAGGCTCTTATGTATTAAATGTAAGAAGTGGTAAAAAAGAAAGAATAAGCCGTATTATGAAGATGTTTGCGAATAAGCAAAATCCAATTGATTTTATTGAGGCAGGTGATATTGGCGCAGCAGTTGGTTTCAAAGAAATTAAAACTGGTGATACTTTATGTGATGAGAACCATCCAATCACTTTGGAAAATATGTTTATTCCAGAGCCAGTTATCGCTGTTGCTGTAGAACCTAAAACTCAGGCTGATGTTGATAAGATGGGTATGGCAATTGCAAAATTGGTTGAAGAAGATCCAACACTTCGTGTAAATACAGATGAAGAAACCGGGCAGACAATCCTTCGTGGAATGGGTGAATTACACCTGGAAATCATCATCGATCGTATGCGTCGTGAATTTAAAGTAGAAGTTAACCAGGGAGCTCCTCAGGTGGCATATAAAGAAGCATTCCAGTCAACTGTTGAACACCGCGAAACGCTTAAAAAGCAAACGGGTGGTCGT
Organism: Chitinophagaceae bacterium; assembly: GCA_024643655.1. Taxonomy (GTDB): domain Bacteria; phylum Bacteroidota; class Bacteroidia; order Chitinophagales; family Chitinophagaceae; genus JJ008. Next base: position 23,615 of record JAHEMM010000028.1, read on the forward strand.
GGTAAGTTTGCCGATATTCAATTTGAATTAGGACCTGTTGATGCGGAATGGAAAGCAGAAAATCCTGACAAGCATTACCAGTTTGTAAATGGTTTATTTGGTGGATCAATTCCAAAAGAATTTGTTCCGGCCATTACGAAAGGTTTTGAGCAATCAATGACCACTGGTGTTTTGGCAAGTTATCCTGTTGACAATATGAAGATCCGTGTATTCGACGGAAGCTTCCACGCAGTTGACTCTGATGCAATGTCGTTTGAATTGTGTGCTAAGCAAGGTTTCCGTGAAGCAGCAAGAAAAGCAAAACCAGTTTTACTTGAGCCAATTATGAAAGTGGAGGTAATTACCCCTGCTCAATATATGGGTGATGTAACAGGTGACTTAAACCGTCGTCGTGGAATGTTGGAAGGGATGGATACAAGAGCTGGAGCTGAAGTTATTAAAGCTAAAGTGCCTTTAAGCGAAATGTTTGGTTATGTAACCCAGCTTCGTTCACTAAGCTCTGGCCGTGCATCTTCTACCATGGAGTTTTCTCATTACAACCCAGCGCCAACGAATATTGCTGAAGAGGTAATAGCGAAGGTGAAAGGAAAAGTAAGTGCATAAAAATTAATTTTTAATATTTATCCCGGCTATTAATTTAGACGGGATTTTTTTTGCAATTTTTCTTAATCTAAGTCAATCATTTTTTTATTCATGGCATTGTGTTTGCACAATGTTTAAGTAGGTTTTACTCGTTTTTAAGAATCCTGAATCGATCTTAAGCTCTGTATGAAAAACAAAAGATTAAAAATGGCTCAATTTTGAGCCTTTTTTATTCGCTAAATGATTCAAAAGATTAATTATTTAGTACTGAAGGTCAATAGATTAAACAAGAAACTAATTGAATAAAAATAGTTTGTCCACAGCCGAAAAATTAATCACTAACTATTTGGATGGAATAGTTCTCACCCTTACCTTTGCACTCCCAAAAGAAAATTGGGATTTTATACATGTCGCAAAGAATCAGAATAAAACTACAGTCATACGATCACAACCTGGTTGATAAATCAGCTGAAAAGATCGTTAAAACAGTACGCAGCACAGGTGCAGTAGTAACAGGACCAATTCCCTTACCTACTCGTCGTAAAATTTTTACCGTATTGCGTTCTCCACACGTTAACAAGAAAAGCCGTGAGCAATTCCAGTTAGCTACACACAAGCGTTTATTAGATATCTATACGTCAAGTTCAAGAACGGTAGATGCTTTAAGCAAGCTTGATCTGCCAAGTGGAGTAGAAGTAGAGATCAAGGCATAGAATAAAAAAGGAGGCGTAGCCTCATTAGTTCTTATTAATTGAAATTTAAATTTTAGCTATCTCTCAACCTCTTGCAAAAGAGAAAAAAGAGCTCTGGCCGATAAACATAAAACAAGCCATTCAGGGTTTGTTTACTGCCGGTACTTCCCCAGAAAGGAAAAGGTCGGTGGCAAACGGGGATTGAAGTCTCGCCAAAGGCGGGAATGTCCCAATAACCTTGAAGGCATAAATTGAACAACCATGAAAGGTATTATTGGGAAAAAAATTGGGATGACCAGCATCTTCGATTCCTCAGGCAAACAAACAGCCTGTACAATCATCGAAGCAGGCCCATGCGTTGTTACCCAGGTTAAAACAACTGAATCAGACGGGTACAATGCTCTTTCGCTTTCTTTTGGCGATAAAAAAGAAAAGCACTCCACTAAAGCAGAGATTAATCATTACGCAAAAGCACAAACTGCTCCCAAAAAAGTTACAAAAGAATTTCGTAATTATTCCATCGAAAAAAATATTGGTGAAACTATTACTCTTGACATTTTCGCAGAAGGCGATAAGGTTGAAGTAGTAGGCACAACAAAAGGTAAAGGCTTTCAGGGTGTTGTTAAGCGTCATGGTTTCCATGGTGTAGGACAGCAGTCTCACGGTCAGCATGATCGTCAAAGAGCTCCAGGTTCCTTAGGTAACTCTTCAGATGCTGCAAGAGTAATGAAAGGGATGAAAATGGCTGGCCGTATGGGTTCTGACCGTGTTAAAATGAAAGGATTAAATGTGGTAAAGATTTTTGCTGAGAAGAATTATATTCTTGTTAGTGGTTCAGTTCCTGGTCATAACGGTTCAATTGTTTTAATTCAAAAATAACGGACAACGGAATTATGTTCCGTTATTAAATAAGAAATACAATGCAAGTTCAAGTTTTAAATACAAAAGGAAAAGAAACCGGCAGATCGGTGGAATTGCCTGAAGATATATTTGGTATAGAGCCAAACAATCATGTCATCTATTTGGCTGTTAAGCAATATTTAGCTGCACAACGTCAGGGTACTCACAAAGTTAAGACCCGTGCCGAAGTACAGGGAGCAAGCCGTAAACTTCACCGTCAAAAAGGTACAGGTGGAAGCCGTAAGGGTAATATCCGCAATCCTTTATATAAGGGTGGTGGAACTATCTTCGGTCCAAAGCCACATGCTTATGATATTAAGTTGAATCGTAAGGTTAAAGATTTGGCTAAAATTTCTGCTCTAAGCTATAAAGCAAAAGATAATGCAATTGTTGTTGTTGAAGACATTACAATGGATTCACCTAAAACAAAAGGCTTCATGGATATCATGGGTAGTTTGAAAGTTGCTGATAAAAAAGCAATGTTTATCATGCCGGAGAGCAATGATAATGTTGAATTATCAATGCGTAATATTCCTTCTGTATTAGGCGTATTACTGAGCGATATCAATACATACGATATTGTAAATTCTGAAGTATTGATTTTGACTGAGAGTGCTGCAAAGATTTTTTCTGATGATGAAAAAGCAGAAGCATAATTAATAACATTCTAAAGAAAAGAATATGAATCCTGCTGATATTTTAATTAAACCCATTTTGACTGAAAAAGCAAATGCACAGCAAGATACTTTGCGTCGCTATGCTTTCAAAGTGGCAAGAAAGGCAAACAAACTAGAGATTAAAAAAGCAATTGAAAGTTTTTACGGTGTTACTGTAACTAATGTAAATACTGCAGTATCTCCTGCAAAAGATAGAAGTCGCTTTACTAAAGCTGGAATTTTGAAAGGTCGTAAACCGGCTTACAAAAAAGCTTATGTAACAGTTGCTGAGGGTGAAACAATTGATTTGTATTCAAATATATAACCCTCATTGAAAGTATGGCAATCAACCGCCGCGAAGTGTTGGAATTTAAAATATTGAATTTAAGAACAAATGGCATTAAGAAAATTTAAACCCGTTACAGCCGGAACTCGTTGGAGAATCGGAAATGCATATGCAGAAGTAACAACTAATAAACCAGAGAAGAGTTTATTGGAAGCAAAGCCAAGAACAGGTGGTCGTACTTCTTCAGGTCGTATGGCTATGCGTTATATTGGCGGAGGTCACAAAAAGAAATACAGAATAATTGATTTTAAAAGAAATAAGGAAGGCGTTGCAACAGTTGTATCTATTGAATACGATCCAAACCGTACAGCTTTTATCGCATTAGTCACTTATGCAGATGGTGAGAAGCGTTACATTTTGGCTCCACAAGGATTAGTAGTGGGAGCAAAAGTTGAAAGCGGATCAAATGTAGCTCCTGAAGTTGGTAATACTTTACCAATGAAGAATATGCCATTAGGTACTAATATTCACAATATTGAAATGCAGCCTGGACAAGGTGGTAAGTTAGCTCGAAGTGCAGGTTCATCTGCACAGTTAACAAACAAAGAAGAAAAATTCGCAGTATTGAAAATGCCTTCTGGCGAATTGAGGAAAGTATTGGTTAATTGTTGTGCAACAGTCGGTGTAGTAAGTAACAGTGATCACTTCTTGCAGAGTATGGGTAAGGCAGGACGTAACAGATGGAAAGGTATTAAACCAAGAGTTCGTGGTGTTGCAATGAACCCTGTAGATCACCCAATGGGTGGTGGAGAAGGAAGAGCATCTGGAGGTCAACCTCGTAGCAGAAATGGCCAGTACTCAAGAGGCTTGAAGACTAGAACAAAAGGAAAAGGAAGCGATAAAATGATTATCCAGCGTAAAGACGGAAAAAAGCTGGCGAAATAAATTAATTACTAATACAACGACATAAATTATGGCTCGTTCGATTAAAAAAGGACCTTATATAGCATCAAATCTTGAAAACAAGGTATTGGCTATTAATGAAGGAAAAAACAAAAAAGGTGTCATTAAGACCTGGAGCAGACGCTCTACAATTTCACCTGACTTTGTAGGACACACTTTTGCTGTTCATAATGGCAACAAGTTCATTCCAGTGTATGTAACTGAATTTATGGTAGGTCATAAATTAGGTGAATTTGCACCAACCCGTCATTTTAAAGGGCATTCTAAAAAAGAAGGTTAATAAAGAAACCCGCCAACGTTAATACTATGGCGGATAAATAAATAACAATGGAAGCAGTAGCTAAACTGAGAAATCATCCGACATCACCCCGTAAAATGAGGTTATTAGTTGACCTAATTCGTGGTATGAAAGTGGATAAAGCATTGGCAGAATTAGAGCATAACCCGAAAGACTCTGCAGTTCCTCTTCGTAAGTTAGTACTTAGTGCTATCGACAATTGGAAACAGAAAAATGAAGGTGGCGATGAAAGCCAGTTAATAGTAAAAACCATTATGGTTGATGGTGGAAGAACTTTAAAACGTATGCGTCCTGCACCGCAAGGTCGTGGTTATAGAGTTCGCAAACGTAGCAATCATGTTACAGTGATTGTTGACACCAAAGAAGTTGAGGCGAAGGCAGAAAAAGTAATTAAAAAATAAACGAATTAATAAACCAATAACATGGGTCAAAAAGCAAATCCGATTGGTAACAGATTAGGAATCATCCGTGGATGGGAGTCTAACTGGTACGCAGACAAAAAGAACTATGCTACAAGATTAATTGAAGATCATAAGATCAGAACTTATCTTAATGCCCGTATCAATAAAGGCGGTATCTCAAAAATTGTTATTGAGAGAACTTTAGGTAAGCTGATTGTTACGATTCATACATCAAA
>JAHEMM010000029.1 GCA_024643655.1 Chitinophagaceae bacterium
GAAATAGGTATTTCACATGGAGGGTCGTTACAGATGTGGCGAAAATATTTTGGAATAAATGCAAATATTTATGCAGTCGATATTAATCCTGAATGTAAAAAATTTGAAGAAGAAAAAATTAAAATTTTTATTGGTTCACAGGAAGATGAAGTATTTCTATCTGAACTAAAAACAAAACTGCCTGTACTTGATATATTGATTGATGATGGTGGCCATACGATGAATCAACAAATACTTACTTTCAATCATTTATTTACTCAAGTAAAGGATGGTGGGATTTATCTTGTTGAAGATACGCATACTTCATACTTTAATGAATACAAAGGTGGGTATAAAAAGAAAGGAAGTTTTATTGAATTTGCTAAAAATATAATTGACCAAATGCATGCCTGGCATATTGTTAATGAAAAAAATGTTAAGGTAAATGAATTAACGGAAAATATTTCCGGTATCTCGTTTTATGATAGTATAGTTGTATTTGAAAAGAAAAAAAGAAAAGAGCCTTCTCATTCTATGAAAGGCGAACCTACAATTACAGCATATGAAGACCCTTCATTGAAAAAATTAACTGTATTAAATCAAATCAAAAAAAAATTACTACCTGGTAGCGAGAATAATTTCTTTAAACAACTTAAGCAATAGAATGCTTAATGATATTAGCTACAATTTTGTCAATAGGTAATGTAACGCACATGTCTGAAAACTCATTTTTATTGATAAATCGAAATGTTTCAATCTCTTTATTTGTTTCGTAAAATTTTAACTGTTCTTCGTCAAAATCAAAAGGTTTTATTCTTAAAGGCACTTTAATTTCTTCCAGTGGTTTTACCGAGTAGTAAATCGAAATGATCTGATGGTCCCGATTGAAAGCCGAACGTTGATAAAAATCGGTTGTATAAATATGGTTGCCAACTTCAATTTTCAATTTCATTTCTTCCAGAAATTCTCTTTGCAAGCAATCTCTGGTGCCTTCGCCAACTTCCAACCCTCCACCTGGAAATTTAGTGATATAACTTCCACGAATCAATTCATCGCTTACCAGCACCTGCTTATTTTCATTGATAAGAATGCCGTACACCCGGATATTAAACATGTATTAAAATATTTTTTTTCGAAAAAAATACCAGCCTATGACCAAGGCAATACCTAATGACAAGAGAGAAACAATATAAAAAGCGTATTTAGAGTGTTCGAACCCACTAGGTACGTTCATACCGAACAAACTGGCAATAAGTACAGGGAATGTGAGTACAATTGTTATTACAGCTAATCTTTTTAATACCTGATTCTGATTATTAGCAATAATGCTCGCAAATGCATCTAGTGTACTGCTCAGGATATTGGTATAAATATTTGCCATCTCCAAAGCCTGTGAGTTATCTACAATCAGGTCATTCAGGATTTCTTTTTCTTCTTCATTCAAATTTAAAAAACTGGTTCGTTCCAGTTTCATCATCAGCATTTCATTGGAGCGAAGAGCCGTAACCAGATATACTAAACTTTTCTGAATCCGCATTAATTCCAGTAAATGCTCATTTCGACTGGAATCATATAGTTTTTGCTCAAAAGTGTTTCTGCGTAGATTAATCTCTTTAAGGTGCTCCATAAAATTTTGAACAATCTTTTCAAAAATTTTCAATACCATCATATTCCTTTTATCCGGATGGCGGTTTTGAAAAGTATTCAGAAACTTTTTAATGGCAGAATTTTCAAACGAGTTTACGGTAACAATTTGATTATGTGTAAGAATGATACAGATTGGTATAGTAATATAATATGCATCACTTTCATTAAAGGAATTGTTTTCGGTTGGTGTTTTAATGACAATAAGTTTTACGTTGTCATCTTCTTCATAGCGGCTTCTTTCGTCAATGTCCAACGAGTCAGTTAGAAAGTCAATCGGAATATCTAATGAATTAGAAAGTTCTGTAAATTCTTCCTGTTTTAAGGGAGGTAATACATTTACCCATATTCCGCTTTCGGGTTTATCAATTTCAACTGTTTGTTGATCTATATTTTTGAAATACTGAATCATGGAATACCTGAAGGTTCAAGGTTTAAGTACTGGCATGCAAAGGTAGGTTTGCATGAGTATAAAATAAATAATAATTAGGTGAGTTTGGTTTTGAAATTCAATTTTTTAATCTTTCTTGTATTATTTTTAAATGATGTTCGGTGTGATAAATTGTAAAAAAGCATAATTCCCTTAAAGTAAGTTTGCCAAGAAGTGGATGTGGAGCCAGGTATTGATCCAGTTCAGGGTCATCCCATTTTTTATCAATTGCAAACTGCAATCTTTCCATTGCTTTTGTAAAGGATGCAAGAATTTTTTCTTTTCCGGTGTCCGCAGTTACAGGTTTAGCTACAAATCTACCACTGGCTCTTCCACCTTGATCTAATTTTAATTTGTATTTAGCGACTAAATCATCATAACTACGAGATTTTCGATTTGGTTTTCCGCTGTAAAATCTAACAATAAATTTGGGAAGCCGAAAAGCTAGACTAGTCATTTTTGCAGAAGTGATAAGGTGAGTTACATTTTGTGCAACCGACCATTTTTCAGCGGGTTGTCTGAAAAAATTATCGTTATTTATACCAGCACAAAAATTTGTAAACTCGTTTCTCTTTAGTTCCAAATGGGAAAGCATTTCTTTTTTTGTGTTGATACCTGACATGTATTATTATAGTTGAACAGATCCTTCATAAACTTTTTCTGCAGGGCCACAAAGCCAGATATTTTCAAATCGGCTGTCATTCAGTCGGTCAAATTCTACTGTTAATGTACCGCCTAATGTTTTTACTTCTACATCATTAAATCCATTTTCATTATGATAACAAACTATTGCTGCTGCTGTAACTCCAGTGCCACAAGAAAAAGTTTCATCTTCAACACCTCTTTCAAATGTGCGAACAATTATTTTATCCGGTTCTTCCAATTGTTCTACAAAATTCACATTGATCCCTTCTTCATCAAACTCTTTGCTATGCCTTATCTCATATCCCTTTTTATAAACATCTATATCCATCACATTAGATGACAGTTTAATATAATGAGGTGAGCCTGTATCAAGAATAAAGTCATTGTGAAATTTGCTAATAGTATGTACATCTTTCATTTTTAATGAAACAATTCCTGCTTCATTAATCTTAGCTTCATGCCCTCCATCTGAAGCAATAAACTTGTAAATTTCTTTATGTATACCAAGTTCATAAGCAAATTTTACAATACACCGCCCACCATTGCCACACATACTGCCTTCTTTTCCATCAGCATTATAATATTTCATTTCAAAATCAAAACCTTGCTTTTCATTTAATAACATAAGCCCATCAGCCCCAATACCAAAGCGACGATCACATAATTTCTTTACTTGTTCATTGGTTAATGAAGCATATTTACCATCTCTGTTATCTGCCAGAATAAAATCATTGCCAGTTCCCTGGTATTTATAAAATTGTAATTCCATTATATTTTTTCAGAAAATATTTGAATAAATTTTTGAATTAATTTTTCTACTGTTGCCTTTCCATCTTTTGAAAATTCTTTCGAAATCCGGTTGGCTACGATCGCATTAATGGCAAGACAATTATGACCTAATAGTCGTCCTAAACCATAAATAGCAGAAGTTTCCATTTCGAAGTTAGTAATTCGATGTTGCCCAAATTTAAAATCAGTTAGGCGGTTTACAAAGTTTGGATTTTTGATGCCTAAACGAAGTACTCTTCCCTGTGGCCCATAAAAACCAGGGCAAGTAACTGTAATTCCCTGATGAAAATCTGTTACAAAGTTTTTAATTAAAGAAGCTGCTCCGCTACTGATATAAGGATTTCCAATTTGACCGTGTATTTGAGTATGAGTGACAAATGATTGAATCAATTGTTGTTCTTCTATATTTTGTTCAAGTCTGTAAAAATTTAATAAATTATCTACGCCAAGGCCATGCGTAGCAGCCACAAAATGATCAACAGGTATATCAGCTTGTAATGATCCGGATGTACCAATTCGGATGATATTAATTGATTTTAAATCTTTTTTAATTTCTCTGGTTTCGAAGTCTATATTAACCAACGCATCCAATTCGTTAATCACTATATCTATGTTGTCGGGACCAATCCCGGATGACAAGACGGTAAGCCTTTTATTGCCTACCCTGCCTGTATGTGAAATAAATTCACGATGCTGCCTTTTTACTTCAATTGCATCAAAATGCTTGCTTACTTCCTCTACTCTGTCAGGATCACCAACAGTGATAACTGTATCGGCTATTTCTTCAGGACGTAGGTCAAGATGATAGATGGCTCCTCTTGAGTTTATTATTAGTTCTGATTCTGCAATTCGACTCATAATTATTTTTTAAGTAAATGTAGAATAGCGAAAAAATGTATATTTGCATCCTTTCAGGTTCATCCTGATAAATATCGGGACTAAAATTAAGAATTTGAAAAGAAAATAAAAATGGTCCTGTGGCCGAGTGGCTAGGCAGAGCTCTGCAAAAGCTCGTACACCAGTTCGAATCTGGTCGGGACCTCTACAATAAATGAAAAGATCTGTAACTTAAATTTGCAGGTCTTTTTTTTATTCTTGAACATAATCCAGATTGCCCTGCAATTAATCAACTTCAATTTTTCTATCCTTACTCATCGCAATAAATTAATTGACTACAATTTTATTTGTTGAAGTGTCAGATTGTGGCTTAACGGAGCCAATATGTATGTCCTTTAGTAAACCAATTGAATAAGCAAAAGCTACTTTTCTATATAAACTCTTTTTCCAGTAAGTGCAGATAGAGAGTCTAAAATTCTCGTTGAATCGGTAATGTTAATTGGAAATAATATGAACAGTTTAAATGTAATTGAATCAGCTGTCTCCATCTTTACATCCCATTGAAATGTTTTAAGTTGGCTGAATCGTTGAAGAGTTCTTTCTTTATTTGCTACTTCTAAAACAAATTTTGTTCCACCATTATCATTACTTTTTATAGAATTTATTTGTGCAGGGATACTGTCTTTTTCAATGGTAGAACTATCTTCTAATAAGATAGTTTTTTCATTTGTAGACTCTGATTTATTGATTAGAGTATTTTCAGAACTGTTGTTTTTATAAATAGTATAGCCTCCCCAAATGGCCAATGCAATGCCGATAATTACGAAAGTAAAGACAAGTGGTTTTTTCCAGTTTGATGTAGAAGTGTTCTTATATAAGGTGCTTTTGTAATCAGAAACCGGTTCTTCATTTGTCGAAGTAGTTCGGGAATCCACCACTTTTTTTTCTGATAGCTTTTCATTTAGCACAAGACCGGGTTCAAATGCATACTCTCCTGATCTTATTTTTGTTAAGCTACCAATTCCTTCAAAAAGAAAGGGCTTTCCAATATTTAGAAACTGCTTTGCCAGCTCTAAATGAGAGTCGAGATCGGCTGAAGCCAATGCCTTTATTTTTCCAGCGTATTTTGAAATAAATGCAATGAGTTCTGGATCTTCTGAAACTGATGTATTATTTTCAAAAGTTATCCCTTCTATTCCGTTTTCTTTGGATTGCTTATTGATTTCAGGTTCAATTATTATTGATTGATTAAGCAAAAAACTACCAATACCTTGGAGATCTAGTCGTTTGTTCTTATATAGATATTGTGCTAATAAATGAGTTATTTTCAAAGTATTGTAGATTATCTATGCAAGATATAAAAATTGTATCGCTGTTGCAAGTAGGAAAATGATATGAATGTTAACTTTGTCGGATTATGCTCACAAAAGAAGAAAATAACTTTATTCAATACTGGGAAAAAAGCAGGTTGGAAAAGAAAAAAGTACTACGTCATTTATCTGTAGGATTACCGATGGCAGTGGCGCTTATTATTGCGATATTTATTAATTTCTTTTCCGGTTGGTTTAAAAAAGCAGACATGGTACTGCATGGCGAAAGTTCATCGCTAATTATCATATTGATTGTGGCAGCTTTATTGATTGTAGTATTTATTGTAATATTCTCTGCACGTCATCGCTGGGATATGAATGAACAAACATATCGGCAATTAATTAATAAAAAAAATAAGGAATAACTTCCTTTCTTTGCAGCGAAATTAATAGTAATGATATCTTACTTATATCTCAATAATTAATAAATGAAGAAAATAATTTTAATTGGTTCTCTTTCAATGCTCTTAATTGGAAATAGTAATTGTATTAAGAATTCTCAGGGATGTACGGCTAAATTAGTACAGAATGAGCAGGCTGCAATCCTGGCCTATGCATCTGCAAATAATATCAACGGAACGACACATCCTAGCGGGGTATATTATGAAATAGTTGCTCCTGGAACAGGCACAGTAACGCCTGTTAATTCTTCTTCAATAACAATAAGTTATGTTGGCAAACTTATTTCTAACAATTCGCAATTTGATGCCAGAACAGCAGCAGATCCATTAGTATATCCACTAGGAGGACTAATTCCTGGTTGGCAAATTGGAATCCCTTTGATTAAAAAAGGTGGAACTATTAAAATGATCATCCCATCTTCATTGGCATATGGTTGTACGGGAAGAGGATCAATACCTCAGGATGCAGTTTTGTTTTTTGAAGTAACTTTAATTGACATTCAATAATAATTTACCCTTCAATTTTTATAGCCCCGTTTAGCATGCTTTACGGGGTTTTTAATTGTATTTTTGGAAAAAGTATAAGCTTTGTCATACGAATCAATTTCCGTTTTTGATATTTTTAAGATTGGTGTTGGGCCATCCAGTTCACATACATTAGGACCCTGGAGAGCTGCCCAGCGGTTTGTTGAAACGCTTAGAAATAAAAATGTATTGTTTGATATTGTTGAAACCAGAGTGTTACTCTATGGTTCATTGGCAAAAACCGGTAAAGGGCATGGAACAGATATAGCTGTTCAATTAGGACTCTGTGGAGATGATCCGGTGACATTTGCGGTAGATCAGATCGATGCCAAGATTAATGATATTGGCAATATGAAAAAAATAATTCTGCTTGGTTTACATGAAGTAGATTTTGATCCAAATAACGATATTGAATTCCTTATTACAGAAAGTCTTCCGTTTCATCCTAATGCAGTTACTTTTTTAGCAAAAACAAAGAATGGTGAAAATTTCGCTGAAACCTATTATTCTATCGGTGGTGGCTTTGTTGTTAAAGAAGGCGATGATGTTATTGGTAGCGAAATTGTTCAATTGCCTTTTCCTATAAATAATGCTACTGACTTACAACATTGGTGTCTTAAGACAGGCATGTCCATCAGTGATATCGTTATGGAAAATGAAGCAGGATGGAGACCTGAGGCAGAAACAAAAGAGGGTGTGCTGAATATCTGGAGAGTGATGAAGGAATGTATTTACCGTGGTTGTCATACTGCAGGTATGTTACCCGGCGGATTGCATGTAAAAAGAAGAGGAGCAGCATTAAATAAGAAATTGATTGCAGGAAAATCATATAGTGATTATGATTCATGGTTACAAACAATTAGCGCAGGGGGAAATGATTTTAAATATACACTTGACTGGGTAAGTTGTTTTGCGTTGGCTGTAAACGAAGAAAATGCTGCATTTGGCAGAGTAGTAACGGCTCCAACCAATGGCGCAGCAGGTGTTATTCCAGCTGTATTACAATATTACATTGCATTTTGTGATGGAAACAAAGAAGAAAATATTATTCAGTTTTTATTAACTGCCTCAGAAATTGGGAGCATCTTTAAAAAAGGTGCGACCTTATCTGCTGCAATGGGTGGGTGCCAGGCTGAAATTGGTGTTTCTTCTGCTATGGCAGCAGCAGGACTTACAGAGTGCATGGGCGGTACACAAAAACAAGTGATGATGGCTTCTGAAATTGCGATGGAACATCATCTAGGGCTAACCTGCGATCCAATCGGTGGTTTAGTGCAGGTTCCTTGTATTGAAAGAAATACCATGGGCGCCATTAAAGCAATAACTGCTTCACAATTAGCATTACAAAGTACGCCGGATTTTGCAAAAGTTTCTTTAGATGCTGTAATCAAAACGATGTGGGAAACCGCCATTGACATGAATCATAAATATAAAGAAACAGCTGATGGTGGTTTAGCTATTAATGTGCCGTTGAGCTTACCTGAATGTTAACGACGTTTTTTTATCTCTCACTTATTATCTTTAAAAATAAATTTATTGCATATGAAGAAGTTTGCTTTTTCTCTTCTTTTTTTTATTTGTGTTTTTTATGTAAATGCACAGCAAACACAAAAGCCACCTTTACATGGAAAGAACTGGATGGCTATTACCGGCAAACCATTGGCGGCCACAGCTGGTTCAATGATCTTTCAACAAGGAGGAAATGCAGTAGATGCGGCATGTGCCATGCTGGCTGCTACTTGTACTATGTGGGATGTATTGAGTTGGGGAGGAGAAACACAAGCTTTGATTTATAATCCAAAAACAAAAAAAGTAATTGCGATTAACGCCTTGGGTGTTGCACCAACAGGAGCTACAGTAGATTTCTTTAAAAGCATGGGATATTCATTTCCACCCCAATATGGTCCATTGGCAGCAGTAACACCGGGTACAGTTGGTGGGTTATGTTTGATGCTGGCGGAATACGGAACGATGAGTTTGGAACAGGTTTTAAAACCAGCCATGGAATTAGCCGCCGGCTATCCGATAGATGCACAAACAGCCAATGCAATGGAAAGAGGAAAGACAATGATAAAAGAATGGCCTTATAGCAAAAAAGTTTTTCTTCCACATGCAGGTGAAAAAAGAGAAGCACCTGTTGCCGGAGAAATTTTTATACAAAAAGAATTATTAGCAACACTGACGAAGATGGTGGAATCAGAGAGAGAAATGCTGAAGAAAAAGAAAAGCAGAAAAGAAGCTATAATGGCAGCAAATGACAGATTCTATAAAGGTGATATTGCAAAGGAGTTTGTAAGAGGAAGTAAAGAGCAGGGCGGCTTAATTACAATGGATGATCTGGCGAAATGGAAACCAATTATTGAAGAACCGCTATCAGTAAATTATAAAGGGATTGATGTGTATAAAATGCAACAATGGACGCAAGGACCAACGATGCTGCAATCATTGAACATACTGGAGAATTTTGATCTGAAGAAAATGGGATATAACAGCACAAAGTATATTCATACTTTATATCAAACGATGAGTATGACTTTTGCCGACCGTGATTTTTATTATGGGGATCCTTATTTTGCTCCCGAAGAACCAATGAAAGGATTGCTGAGTAAAGAATATGCAAAACAAAGAGCTGCAATGATAAACCCTGATATAAATGATGCGAATATTGGCCCCGGTGATCCTTATCCGTTTGAAGGAAAAATAAATCCTTATTTAAATTTAATCAACGAAAGAAAAGTATATACAGATAGTTCTATAAAACAAGGTTCTGCAACGCCAGATCATGATGTACAAAATGTAGCAATGAGTAATGAACAATACATGCAAAACTTATGGATGGGAACCACATCTGTTGAAGCAGCTGATAAAGATGGATGGGTTGTATCAATTACGCCAAGTGGTGGTTGGATACCAGCTTGTATTGCAGGTGAGACTGGTATTGGTATGAGCCAGCGGCTTCAAAGTTTTGTATTAGACAAAGGACTCGATCCTTATAATGTAATAGAACCAGGCAAAAGACCAAGAGTTACACTAACACCTTCCTTAGCATTAAAAGATGGTAAACCTTTTTTATCATTTGCGGTGCAGGGAGGTGATACGCAAGATCAGAATCTGTTACAATTCTTTTTGAATATGGTGGAGTTTGGAATGACAGTGCAGCAAGCTTGTGAGGCTGCCAATATCAATAGTAATCAATTATGGCTTTCATTGGGCGGTACTAAAATAAACGACCGTAAACCAAGAGCAGGCAATCTATTGTTACATGATAAAACACCACAAGCAGTTAGAGATGAATTAAAGAAAATGGGTTACAAACTATCATTTGATGACCGCACCAGCGGACCAATTAATGCGATCTACTTTGATTGGAAGAATGGAAGTTTCTGGGGCGGCAGTAGTAATCATGGTGAGGATTATGGGATAGGGTGGTAAAGAAATGTAAATAAGGTAGAAGAGATAATAAAGGAGTTAGTTGTGGTCTTTTAGAAATCAGTTTTCATCCAACCATATCTCAAACTCCTTCAGTCCAAAACTACTTAGATTACTCTCTTTTGTCATTCCACCTTTTTGTGCAGCCAACACTCCATATTTAATATCATCAAATCCATCCAATGTATGTGCATCCGGGTTAATAGAAAGTAAAGCTCCTTTTTCAATAGCAAGGTAAATCCATTTCCAATCTATATCCAATCGGCGGGGGTGAGCATTTAATTCAATCACAACATTATTTGCAACACATGCATCAATTATTTTTTTATGATCAACCGGATAGCCATTTCTACTTAGCAAAAGTCTGCCGGTCATATGACCAAGTATAGTAGTGTAAGGATTTTCAATAGCGGTAATTAACCGACTCATTGCTTTTTCTTCATTCATTTTTAAAATACTGTGAATGGAAGCAATTACCAGATCAAAGGTTTTTAGAATATCATCTGGATAATCCAATTTTCCATCATAAAGGATGTCGCTTTCAATGCTTTTGAAGATTTTAAAAGGCTTTAGTTTAGCATTCAGCTCATCAATCTGCTTATGTTGGGCAATTATCCGGTCTTCTTTTAATCCATTGGCATAAAAAGCCGATTGTGAGTGGTCGGAAATAACTAAGTATTCAAATCCCCGTTTGATACATTCATCCGCCATTTCTTCCAACGTATTACTACCATCGCTCCAGTTGCTATGGCTATGAATGATGGAACGAATATCTTCTGTTTGTATAAGTGCAGGCAGATTATTCTCTTTTGCTTTTTCAATTATTGTTGCAGTTTCTCTCAGGCAAGGTTCAATGAATGGAATACCAGCTTCTTTAAATATTGCTTCATCACTTGCTGCATTTTTAAAATTAATTTTCGGAAATGTTTTTTGAAAAGAATCAATAAATTCTGGTGAGCCTGTTGTTATAAATTGTCGCTCAATGATATTTCCTTCACCTGAATATAGTCGAAGCTTTAATCCGTTCTTCAACTTGTATAAGAGGTTGTTGTCAGTTTCATACACTAACTCAGGTGGTTGTGCAGTTTCAAATTTTGGTTTTACTACATCATTTTTTTCATTAATCACAAATTCTAATTCTTCAATTGTTAATGCATGTCTGCGATATGCACCTGTTACTAACACTTTTTCGGGCGAAAATATATTTTTTAAATACCCTTCAATTTGTGGAAATATGGATTCTAATTGCGCAAAAAGAAAATGTCCCTGATTTAAAAAATAAAATTCAATTGCATCTTGAACATTTTTTTGTGTCTTTTCACCAAAGCCTTTAAACAGTGTTAATCTGTTTTCATTACACGCATAAAGTAATTCGCCAAGTGATTCGATCTCCATTTCTTTCCAGATCGTATTAATTTTTTTTGGCCCGATACCTTTTATATTGAGCATCTCAATTACACCTGGTGGAGTATTTGTAATGAATTGATTCAACACTTCAAGATTGCCGGTATCCAACATCTCTGCTACTTTTTTCCCCGTACTTTCTCCAATACCTTTTATGCTGAATAATTTTTCCCTTGGTGTATCTTTTAACTGCATGGGAAGTTTTTCAATGTTGAAAGCCGCTACAGCAAAGGTTTTCGACTTAAAGGAGTTTTCGCCATGTATATCCATTAGCTTGGCTAGAAGTGCAAAGTTGTCGGCGATTGCGGCATTATCCATTCTTCAAAATTAGTATTTGAAAACAAGGCATAAAAAAAAGTCCCAATAAAATCAGGACTTTCAATCTTGTTTAATTGCTTAAACTTATTTCTTTTTAGCTGCCTTTTTCTTAGCTGCTTTCTTTTTTGGAGCTGCTTTCTTTTTTGGAGCTGCTTTTTTCTTAGCTGCTTTTTTTGGAGCTGCTTTCTTTTTTGGAGCTGCTTTTTTCTTAGCTGCTTTTTTCTTTGTTGCCATTTTGTTAGAATTTAATGTTAGTAAATAATGGATTAACGTAGTAAAAATAAGAATTATTTAATACTACGCAAATTTTTTTTACTCCAAAGGAATTCTTTGGACACAAAATGATAAGCAGAGATTTTTATGCAGTTACTTCAACAGCGGCAACAGAAACAGTAGTTCTGTCTTTTTTCCCTTTACGGAATTCTACCAAACCATCTGTTAATGCAAATAATGTAAAGTCTTTTCCAACTCCAACATTTTTTCCTGGATGATAAACAGTGCCACGCTGACGAACAATGATGCTACCAGATGTAGCTGGTTGGCCACCAAAAATTTTAACACCAAGGCGTTTGCTTTGTGAGTCACGGTTATTCTTTACACTACCTTCACCTTTTTTATGTGCCATTGTAATAAATTTTAAATTTCAAATTCCAAATCAAAAAAACAATGTATTGGAATTTAGGATTTGTTTTTTGTTATGCGATATTGGTTACTTTAATTTTTGTGTAAGCAGTACGATGGCCTTTCTTTTTATGAAAACCTTTTCTTCTTTTTTGCTTATAAGCAATTACAGTATCACCTTTTACCTGGTCTATAATTTCTGCAGTTACTTTTGTTGTTGCAGCTGCACCCAACGAAAGTTTGCCATCGGCATCCACCAATAATACTTCTACCTCTACTTTGTCACCAGCATTCCCTTCTACACGAGGAGCATAAATGGTCTGATCTTTTTCTACTTTAAACTGTTGTCCAGCTACTTTTATAACGGCTATCATATTCTTAAAATTAGGACGGCAAAGGTAAGGGGAAATATTGAAGTTGCAAACGGAAAACCAAAGATTTATAACATTTTCTGTACCTCCATTTTGCTTTGGTATGCTTTATATTTGTAGCCCTTATAAAGGTTACCATTGAATAACGTATGAAAATCAAGTCTTTCTTAGCCAAACCCTTTGCTTCCTATATATATAAAGGTATTCGAAAAGGGATGGTTACAGCTGTAGTTGATCAGGAAAATATTTTCAAAAGCCTGATTAAAACTGGAAAAAACACTGATTTTGGCAAAGAATCGGGGTTTTTGCAAGTAAATTCTTACGAAGAATTCAAGGAAGCTGTCCCAATCAGGGATTATGAACAACTTCGGCCCTGGATCGACAAAATAAAAGAAGGTAAGCATAATGTACTTTGGAAGGGTAAGCCTATTTATTTCGCCAAAACCTCTGGTACTACAAGCGGTACCAAGTATATCCCTATTACGAAAGATTCTATTCCAAATCATATAAATACAGCCAGAAATGCACTGCTTTGTTATATGGCCGAGACTGGTAATACCAAATTTGCAGATGGCAAAATGATTTTTCTTTCAGGATCGCCTGTACTTGAAAGGGTGGGAGGTATACCAACTGGAAGATTAAGCGGAATTGTAAATCATCATGTACCTAAATATTTGCGAACAAATCAGCTTCCCTCTTATGAAACCAATTGCATTGAAGACTGGGAGACTAAATTGAATAAAATAGTAGATGAAACGATTACCGAAAATATGTCGTTAATCAGTGGTATTCCTCCATGGATGCAGATGTATTTTGATGAACTGATTAAAAGAAGTGGAAAAAAAGTAGGGGAATTGTTCCCAAACTTTAGTGTAATGGTACAAGGTGGCGTCAATTTTGAACCATATAAAGCAAAATTGATGGAAAGTATTGGTAAGAAAATTGATACTATAGAATTATTTCCGGCAAGTGAAGGTTTTTTTGCATTTCAGGATTCTCAGGAAGCAGAAGGGTTATTGTTGAATACGAATAGTGGTATATTTTATGAATTTGTCCCAGCATCAGAAATTTTTAATGAGAACCCAACAAGGCTTTCGTTAAAAGATGTAAAACTGGGTGAAAACTATGCTTTAATAATAAACAGTAATGCAGGACTTTGGGGATATAATTTGGGGGATACTGTTAAATTCTTATCAACTGAACCCTATCGCCTTGTTGTAACAGGCAGAACGAAACATTTTATTTCGGCCTTTGGTGAACATGTAATTGGCGAAGAAGTAGAAAATGCTATGCTCCAAACAGCCGCAGAAGAAAATGTTTATGTAACTGAATTCACAGTAGCTCCTTTTGTAAGTAGCGATAAAGGTAAATCTTATCATGAATGGTATATTGAATTTGAAAACAAACCTGAAGATATAAACGCCTTTGCCGCAAAGCTTGATAAGAACCTACGGGAGAAAAATGTATATTACGATGATTTGGTTGGTGGTAATATTCTATCACCACTGAAAATAAATATGGTACAAAAGAATGGCTTTATTGATTACATGAAATCAATTGGTAAATTAGGAGGCCAGAATAAAGTGCCAAGACTGAGCAATGATAGAAAAATTGCAAATGAATTAATTAAATGGACAGCAAACCTTCAGGAAGCATAAAGCTATGAATTCAAGCACACCAATAAAACGAATTGCCATATTTGGCTCTACCGGCTCCATCGGTACTCAGACACTTGAAGTTATTGCTTCCAATCCTGATTTATTTTCCGCAGAGATTTTAACGGCTAATAATAATGATGATCTGCTTATTGAGCAGGCTATAAAATTCAATCCCAATATTGTGGTGATTGGAGATGAAAAAAAGTATATAAAAGTAAAAGAAGCACTAGCAGGTACTGACGTCAAAGTGTTTTCTGGCGATAAAGCATTGGAAGAAGTTGCTGCTATGGATTGCTATGATATGATGCTTGCTGCAATAGTTGGCTATGCAGGTTTACGACCAACGCTAAAAGCCATTGATAATGGTAAAGCAATTGCGTTGGCAAATAAAGAAACATTAGTAGTGGCCGGAGATATTATCATGAAAAAAGCAGTGGAAAACAGAGTGCCGATTATACCGGTTGATTCAGAACATTCTGCTATTTTTCAGTGTTTGGTTGGTGAAACTAGAAACCGGATAGAAAAAATAATTCTAACAGCATCAGGAGGCCCCTTTATTGGAAGAAAACCAAACTATCTAGTTAATGTAAAGAGAGAACATGCACTACAACACCCAAACTGGACGATGGGGGCAAAAATTACAATAGACTCTGCAACATTGATGAATAAAGGTCTGGAGATGATAGAGGCAAAATGGCTATTCAATCTAAAACCAGAACAGGTTGATGTAGTCATTCATCCGCAAAGTATCATACATAGTATGGTGCAGTTTGAAGATGGAAGTATTAAGGCTCAAATGGGTTTGCCTGATATGAAACTGCCCATTCAATATGCTTTAGCATTTCCCAAACGTATCGCCAATGATTTTCCCAGGATGGATTTTAAAAAAGTAAGTACGCTTTCATTTGAAGAACCTGATGTTAAGACATTTAGAAATCTTGCACTTGCTCAGTTAGCCTTGAATAAAGCAGGAAATCTTCCATGTATAATGAATGCAGCCAATGAAATTGCTGTTTTTGCATTTCTACGTAACAGAATTAATTTTCTTGACATGACAGATGTGATTGAAAAGTCGATGGATGCTATACCATTTATTGAGAATCCGACACTAGAGGAATATTTTGAAAGCGATGGAGAGGCCCGTAACTTCGCAGCCGATTTAATAAAACTTTAATGATTGATTTGTCCCGATTAAAAGTCGGGATTCTTTTATAAAACAACTATGAATTTATTAGCTATTAACTGGTCAAATGTTGGATTACAAGCCGGACAATTACTATTGGCCTTGTCACTCCTTGTTATACTACATGAGTTTGGTCATTATATCACAGCTCGTTGGTTTAAATGCAGAGTAGAAAAATTCTTTTTATTCTTCGATCCCTGGTTTGCCCTTTTTAAAAAGAAAATAGGGGATACTGTTTATGGTATTGGTTGGTTGCCTTTAGGCGGATATGTAAAAATATCTGGTATGATAGATGAGAGCATGGATAAAGAAGCCATGAAACAACCACCACAGGAATGGGAATTTAGAAGTAAGCCAGCCTGGCAGCGTTTAATCGTAATGCTTGGAGGCGTCATCATGAATATTTTAACTGCTTTTGTTATTTATGCATTTATATTAATGATTTGGGGTGAAAAGAAAACACCAATAGCATCCGTTAAAAATGGTATTTGGGTAACGGATACATTAATGACAAAGCTTGGCTTTCAAAATGGAGACAAAATAATATCTGTTAATGGCGATTCTATAAAATATTTTGAACAGGTACAACCTAAAATATTGATTGGAGGAAGAAAAGTTGTATTGGAAAGAAATGGTGCCATTCAAAATTTGGATTTGCCTGTTGATCTTATTGATAAATTAATTACCCGTAAAGATAGAAGGCGAAGACAGTTTATGATTGAGAGAGTGCCAAGCATTGTGGGTGCTTATCCTGAAAAAGACACTTCTTTTGGAAATAAAGCAGGCTTGAAGGCCCTTGATAAAATTATTGCTGTTCAAGGGCAACCCATACAATTTATGGATGAAATCAATGCTTTTAGTGAGAAAAATAAAAATGGCTCGATTTCGCTTCAAGTTCTACGGGGTAATGATACTTTAAATCTTACCAGTAAAGTAAGTGAAGAAGGAAGGATTGGTATTTACTTGTTAAACTACGAGCAATATGATAGCATGGGGGTTTATAGTGTTACAAAAACTAAGTATGGTTTTTTTGCAGCCTTTCCCGCAGGTATTAGAAAAGCCGGAGAAAAACTCAAAGATTATATCGATCAGTTTAAATTAATATTAAATCCAAAAACAGGAGCATATAAAGGAGTAGGAGGTTTTAAAGCCATTGGCTCTATTTTCCCGACATCCTGGAGTTGGGAAGCGTTTTGGAATATTACAGCCTTTCTTTCCATTATACTGGCATTTATGAATTTGTTACCAATCCCGGCTTTAGATGGTGGGCATGTAATGTTTACACTTTATGAAATGATTACCCGTCGAAAACCAAACGAAAAATTTTTGGAGTATGCGCAAATAGTAGGAATGATACTCCTGCTTGGGTTAATGCTCTACGCAAATGGAAACGACTGGTTTGGTTGGGGAAAATAAATTATAATTCGATTCCGATCTTCTTCATTAATATAGAGGCATTCATGCTTTGGCAGATGCCTCTATTTAATTTATAATCAAAATACAATTCATCATTGTTCACTTTTACATCGAAATGGTAATTGTGAATTTTGTTTGGAAACGCTTCAACTAATTTTGCCAGTTCCAGATCATGCGTCGCTAATATACCGACAGCATCATGTTGTATAAGCTGTTTTATAAGGGCAGATGATCCTGTATGTCTATCACCAGAATTGGTCCCTCTTAAAATTTCATCCAATAATAAAAATACTTTTTGTTTATTATTTACTGCTTCAATGATCTCCTTTAATTTTTTTAGCTCAGCGTAAAAAGTTGAAGTACTTTCTTCCAGATTATCACTGACCCTCATACTACTCATTACTTTAAAATGCGATAATGCCATTTTTTTTGAACAAACAGGAGATCCCATCATCGCCAGAATAATATTTACGCCGATACTTCTTAAGAAAGTGCTTTTCCCCGCCATGTTCGAGCCGGTAATAAGACTGATCTGGTTTACTCCTTTGGTAGAAAATGAACTACAAATCCGCTTATCTTTTTGAAGTAAAGGATGGCCAATTTCTTCTGCAGAAAAAATTGCTTCCTCAATTAAGATTTCAGGGAATACCCATTCGGGATGATTAAAAGAAAGAGTTCCAATTGTTGACACTACTTCAAAACTAGCAAGTGATGAAAACCATCTGGGAGTAACTTCTTTATTTTTCGATTTCCATTTTTCCAATGCAAAAACCTGTTGAAGGTCCCAGCAGACTAAAGCACTCAATGGAATATAAACAATTGGATTTAGCTTGTAATCTAACCTATCTAGTATTTTTTTTAAATGTGTAATTGTTTGCGATGCAGTAGTTTCCTTTTTTGAAAAATCAATTTTTAAGAGTAGCAGGAGAGGGCTATAAAATTCCTTTATTTCAATACATGCAATACTTGAAGATAGCGTTTCCAGTTCGCCAGTTATTTTGTTGAGTTTTTTATAATCGTCCATTATAAGTTTTGAAATCCAAAAAGAAATGACGAGAAATAATAGCATGATAGGAAGAAATCTATCTAATGAGATTATTTCAAAAAGATATAAAGCTAATGTGCTTAGACTCAATAATGGAAAAATGATTCTGATAAATCGCCAGGATTTATTTTTTATAAATCGATCTTCTTCTCCAAGCCAATTCAGGATATTCTTTTCTGTTTTCAAAGTTAGCTGGTCATTTATTCCATTGGCTTGAAATTGTTGGCGCCATTCCATTTGTTCTCTTAATTCTTTTGCAGCTTCCTGTCTTGATTCAATCTCGTCAATTGAAGCAGGTGATAACAGCCAATCGGCTAATGTTTGGTTTCCTTGTTCAGAAGTTGTTCTGTTTATATATTGATACAAAGAAGCTCTTCCAAATATATCAAGATCATTTGCATAATCATGAAGAGAAGGTTTCAGGTTGTTCCCTTCAGAAAATGTAGAGAATTGAAAATCTAAAGCGGCTAATTCTTTTTTGTTGATGTCAATAAGGAGTAAACTATTATTAATTTCATCATTATTTTTCAGATCTTTTTTTACAAAAAAGATAAATAGGGCAAGTAAAAAAATACAGCCACTAATTGCCAGCACCCACGAATATGGATTGAGTATCCATAATGCTGCTATGGCTCCTAGGAAAGAAAGTAATCTTTTCCAGGTAAGTAATTTCTTATCATTATATAGTTTCTTCAGGTCTGCAGACAATAACGCAAGCCTGCTTATATAGCTTTCTTTTGGGTTTACCGTTACCATTGAATAAAACTACTTGATTTGTTTATATTCAAAATGAAATACTTGAAAAGTATAAATTTTAGTAAATTTGCAAGTTGCTGATCAACGTTAATTCCTTTACTGGGGGTGCTTGGTTTTGACAGCGTAGATCTTTGGAAGTGTAAGCATGTACTGCGTTGCGTAATTAGCAGTTTAATCTGAATACGAAAACTATAAATGGCAATACACAGTATGCCATGGCTGCCTAATCAGTGATTAAGTAGTCATTAGGGCCGCCGGGCAGGTTGATCTGTTACCATGCCCCGCCGCCGACTCAAAAACAAAACAGGTTGCTGTAACCATAGGCTGTGCTGGTTGCTTAAGACTATTCAGCTACGGAATTAATCGGTTGTCTTTTCCCAGTTGGTTTCCGACAAATTAAAATTGAATAAACATGTAGAAAGCTTTTGAAGAATATGTTTGGACAGGGGTTCGACTCCCCTCACCTCCACAAAGAGGCTGTTTTTAAAAGCAGCCTCTTTTTTAATGTGCTCTTGATGCCAGAATATTTTCTACGTCTTTTAAAGTATAATTTTTCTCATGCAATAGTATAAGATAATGATACAGCAGATCAGCAGCTTCGTTCAAAAATTTTTCTTCATTATTATCTTTACTTTCTATTACTAATTCTACAGCCTCTTCACCTACTTTTTGTGCAATTTTATTTATGCCCTTTGCGAATAAAGAGGAGGTATAAGACAATTCTTTCGGATTATTTTTTCTATCAGCAATAACTGTCTCAAGTTTTGATAAAGAAAAGTCATTATTCGTTTCATTAAAACAAGTATCGGCACCCGTATGACAAACGGGTCCGGAAGGTGTTACTTTTATTAATAACGTATCATTATCGCAGTCAACTATTAATTCTTTTTGAAGTAGAAAATTTCCGGAAGTTTCACCTTTTGTCCAAAGGCGGTTTTTACTGCGGCTAAAGAAAGTTACTTTGTTTTCTTTTGTTGTTTTTATAAATGCATCTTCATTCATAAATCCAAGCATCAAGACTTTATTGGTAAGATAATCTTGAATAATAGTTGGCACTAAGCCATCAGTATATTTTGAGAAGTCTGGTTTCAGCATCTTACTGGTATTTTATTTTCAAATAAATAATTTTTTAAATCAGGTATATGGATTTCTTTAAAATGAAAAATGCTGGCTGCTAATGCTGCATCAGCTTTTCCATGTTGAAATATAGCTGAAAAATGTTCCATTGTTCCGGCTCCACCAGATGCAATTACAGGAATCGAAACCGATGTAGCAATTTCATTTGTAATATCAATCGCAAAGCCAGATTTTGTACCGTCATTTTCCATTGATGTTAAAAGAATCTCTCCAGCACCTCTTGCTGTTATTTCTTTTGCCCATTCTGAAGTAATACGATCGGTTGGATTTCGGCCACCATGCGTTACAACGGTCCATCTGTTATTAATTCTTTTTGTATCAACTGCTACAACGATACATTGGCTTCCAAAATTCCGGCTAAGCTGATCAATCAATATAGGATTATTAACAGCGGATGTATTGATGGATATTTTATCTGCACCATGTTCCAATAATAGACTTACATCTTCTATAGTATGAATGCCACCACCTACTGTGAAGGGGATATTAATATGCGTTGCAATTTCTCTAACCAGTTTAGCTAATGTTTTTCTTTTTTCGGTTGTAGCGGTGATATCAAGAAAAACTAATTCATCTGCACCTTCTTCACAATACCGCATGGCCAATTCCACAGGATCGCCGGCATCTCTTAATGCAATAAAATTTGTACCCTTAACGGTTCGCCCATCTTTGATATCGAGACATGGTATGATTCGTTTAGTCAACATTGATTATAGAAATTTTTTAAGATCATTCAATGAAATTTTATTTTCATAAATGGCTTTGCCAATAATAACACCTTTGCATCCGATTTCTCTTAACTCCATCAGATCGTTTATGGATGAAACGCCGCCACTTGCTATCAGGTCAATAGAAGGATGTTCATTGATGATTTTTTTATACAAATCTGTAGCTGGTCCTTCTAATAAGCCATCTTTTGAAATATCGGTACAAAAAAATTGTTTGACTCCCTTTGTTTTATATTTTTCTACAAAATCAAATACATTTATTTCTGTTGTTTCTGTCCAGCCTTTTATACAAATTATTTCATCTTTTACATCAGCACCAATAATAAATTTATGTGCACCATAAGCCAGTATCCAGCCGGTAAAAGTTAATTCATCTTTAATTGCAATACTTCCAATGGATGCAAAAGTGGCACCTGAATTAAAAGTAATTTCAAGGTTTTTTTGACTGCTAATACCACCGCTAAAATCTATAGCCAGTTTAGTTTTTCCTGCAATCTTCTCCAGCACTTTCCAGTTTTTCACATCGCCAGCCTTAGCTCCATCAAGATCAACCAGATGCAATCGTTGAATACCAGCATCTTCAAACTGTAACGCTACTTCCAGGGGGTCTTCATTATAAATCGTTTTCTGGCTGTAATCTCCTTTAGTAAGCCTGACACATTTGCCATCTATTATATCAATTGCGGGAATGATTGTCATTTTATAATGCTAAAAAATTTTTTAATAGTTGTTCCCCAACTTTTGCACTTTTTTCCGGATGAAACTGTACGCCGTAAAAATTATTGTGCTGTAATGCTGAACTATATGTCTGAATATAGTTGGTTGTAGAAATTTTCTCTAAAGTTTCTTCTGCATAATATCCATGAACAAAATAGCAAAAACTGTTTTCGGGAATGTTGTTGAATAAATTTGATCGAAGATGGGAAATTGTATTCCATCCGATTTGTGGAATTTTTAATTCATTATTTGGCGCAATAAATTTTCTGACCTTAACTTTCTCAAATACATTTAAACAGGTTGTATCAGCTTCTTCTGAATGGCTGCAAAGCAATTGCATTCCCAGGCATATCCCAAGTACCGGTTGTTGCAATGAGATGATGACCTGGTCAAGTTTTCGTTCTTTCAGGTATTGCATCGCAGAACTTGCTTCTCCAACACCGGGAAAAATAACTTTATCTGCAGTGTTTATTTCTTCCGCATTGTCCGTTACAATTGCTTTTACACCAATTCTTTCCAAAGCAAAAAGTACTGATTGAATATTGCCTGCATTATATTTTATGATTACAACTTTCATTAAAGCGTTCCTTTTGTGCTTGGTAATTGCATATTATTTGCATCTCTTCTTATTGCCATTTTCATAGCTTTTGCCCATGCTTTAAATATTGATTCTATTTTATGATGTTCGTTACCTCCTTCGGCCTTTATATTCAGATTGCATTTTGCTGCGTCTGAAAATGATTTGAAGAAATGATAAAACATCTCAGTTGGCATATCTCCAATTTTTTCTCTTTTAAATGCAACGTCCCATACCAGCCAACTTCTACCTCCAAAATCAATAGCAACCTGTGCCAGACAATCATCCATTGGTAATGTATATCCATATCGCTCAATTCCCTTTTTATCACCTAAAGCTTTTAAAAATACTTCGCCTAAAGCTATAGCTGTGTCCTCGATGGTATGATGTTCATCAATCTGCAGATCACCATCCACTTTTAAATCAATGTCAATTCCGCTATGACGACTAAGCTGATCCAACATGTGATTGAAAAAGTTTAAACCTGTATCAATTTTAGCATTGCCTTTTCCATCAAGATTTATCAAAAAATGAATTTTTGTTTCATTTGTATTTCTTTCATGTTGGATTATTCGTTGGCCAAGACGTAGAAATTCATATATGGATTTCCAGTTTGTAGTTGTTAATACAATAGCTTCTTCCAAATTGTTCTTTTCGTCAGTAATTTCAGTAGCGCCTAAAGTCGGATCATTATTTAACCATATTGCCTTGCAACCCATATTCTTTGCCAATTGTATATCTGTTACCCGGTCTCCAATTACAAATGAATTCGTAATATCATATGCGTTATCGTCTATATATTTGGTCAACATTCCTGTTGCAGGCTTACGGGTTGGTGCATTGTCAGCCGGCAAGCTTTTATCAATGAGAATTTCAGAAAATTCAATTCCTTCATTGGAAAGAGATTTTAAAATAAAATTCTGAACAGGATGAAATGTTTCTTCTGGGAAAGAGGCGGTTCCTAAACCATCCTGGTTACTAACCATAACCAATTCGAAATCTAGTTCATTTGCAATTTTATTCATCCATGTAAACATATCAGGATAGAATTCTAGTTTTTCAAACGAATCAATTTGATAAGTAGGGGGTTGCTCCTTTATCAGTGTCCCATCTCTGTCAATAAATAAAACTTTTTTCATTTTAGGTAATCATTTAATGCATTAACTAGTTTTTTGTTCTCATCAGAAGTTCCAATTGTGATGCGTAAACAGTCGTTACATAATATCACTCTTGATCTATCTCTTACAATAATTCCTTTTGAGGTCAGGTATTCGTAAACGTTTCTTGCTTCTTTCATTTTAACTAATATAAAATTGGCATCTGAAGGGTAAATAGCTTCAATTAAATCTAATTTTGTTAATTCTTCCTGTAACCAACTTTTTTGCTCTGTTGTAGCTTTTGTCCAGTTATTTACACTTAAAATATTGCCTAATGCTTCAATAGCTAATTGCTGTGTTGCAGTATTTATGTTGTATGGATATTTTACTTTATTAAAATAATCAATGATTGGTTTTCCAGCGTAAGCCATTCCTAATCTTAATCCAGCTAATCCCCATGCTTTTGAAAGCGTTTGAAGAATAACAAGATTGGGGTATTCAGTTAATTCAGGTATAAAAGTCTTTTGCTTTGCATAATTGATGTATGCTTCATCTATTACAACCAGACCATTAAAATTATTGAGTAGTATTTCAATAGCTGTACGCTGTATACTATTACCAGTTGGGTTATTAGGTGAACAAATAAAAATAATTTTTGTGGTAGCATCAATTGCCGCTTCAATTGCATCAAGATCTAATTGGAAATTTTCCAGCAATGGAACTTTCTTTACAGTTACATCATTTGTTGCAGCACATACTTCGTACATGCCATAGGTAGGAGGGAAAACAAGCACATTATCTTTACCAGGATTGCAAAAAATACGAAAGAGTAAGTCAATAGCTTCATCGCTTCCATTGCCCAGGAAAATATTTTGGGAAGGAATACCTTTTATGCTGCTTAGTTTAGTTTTTAGCTCCCATTGCATAGGATCTGGATACCTATTATAGTTAACTGGCAATGGTGAGCCAAATGAATTTTCATTTGCATCCAGGAAAATACTGGCGTCTCCTTTGTATTCATGCCGGGCAGATGAATAAGCCGTCATTTTTTTTATGTTATCCCGTACGAGATTCTCCAAATTGAATTCCATATTATTTTTTTAATCGGATTGCAACAGCGTTTTTATGTGCTTGCAGATTTTCGGCTTCTGCCATAATCATCACAATATTTCCAATATTTTCTAATCCTTGTTTTGTTAATTGCTGGTAGGTTATTTTTTTTATAAAACTATCAAGCGATACACCACTATACATAGCTGCAAAACCGTTTGTTGGCAAAGTATGATTAGTCCCGCTTGCATAATCACCTACACTTTCCGGGGAATAATTGCCAATAAAAACGGAACCAGCAGTGTTTATCCGCTTTGCTATTTCTTCTGCTTTTTCACAGGCTATAATTAAATGTTCGGGTGCATATTGATCAGATAGTTCTATCGCTTCATCTATAGTTTTTAAAATGATAGACTTACTGTTTTTTAATGCTTTTTTTGCAATTTCTTTTCTCGGTAATTCATTCAATTGCACTTTTAGTGCGGCAATTATTTTTACTGTGCATGTAGCACTTGTAGAAAGTAGGATTACTTGTGAATCCGGTCCATGTTCAGCTTGTGATAAAAGATCAGCTGCAACAAATTCAGGATCACTTGTTTCATCTGCGATAATTAATACTTCTGATGGCCCCGCTGGCATGTCAATAGCTATTCCAAATTGCTGCGCCAATTGCTTCGCCATAGTTACATATTGATTACCAGGCCCAAATATTTTGAAGACTTTAGGAATCGTTTCTGTTCCAAATGTCATTGCTGCAATTGCCTGAATTCCACCTATTTTGAATATTTTGGTTACCCCGCATAGCTTTGCTGCAAACAATATTGCTGCATTGATTTCCCCTTTATTATTAGGAGGCGTACAAATAATAATTTCTTTACATCCAGCTATCTGAGCTGGTACCGCTAACATCAATACCGTTGAAAACAGGGGAGCAGTTCCTCCTGGAATATATAAACCAACTTTCTCAATACCTCTTGACTCTCTCCAGCATTTAATACCAGGCATTGGTTCTATTATTGTTGTTTTCTCTATTTGTGCTAAATGAAATTTTTCTATATTATTTTTTGCAAGAAGTATCGCTTCTTTTAATTCAGCGGAAATAGAATCTATCGCTACTTCAATTTCTGAATCAGGTACTACAAACGATTTCATTTTCAATCCATCGAATTTTTTGCAGTACTTGTTTATAGCTTTATCACCTTTCCCCTTCACCTGTAGCATGATCTTTTTAACTTTTTTTTCAAGCGAAGAAAATTCAGCGACTGGACGTTCAATAATTTCTGCCCAAACTTTTTTACCAGGGTAAGTGTAGCGTTTCATTATACTATCATTTTTTCTATAGGGATCACTAAAATTCCTTGTGCACCATTTGCTTTTAACTGTTCAATTATATTCCAAAAATCTGTTTCACTAATTACAGAATGTACTGAGCTCCATCCTTCCTCTGCCAATGGAAGTATGGTAGGACTTTTCATGCCAGGTAGTAATTTGCATATCGTATTAAGGTTTTCATTTGGGGCATTTAGTAATACATATTTGTTATTCTTTGCTTTTCTTACGGCGTTTAACCTAAACAAAAGGCTTTCAAGAATTACCTTTTTTCCTTCTGAGAGGTTTTTATTACTGATTAATATTGCTTCAGATTTTAAGATAGTTTCAATTTCTTTTAATTCATTTGTAAAAAGTGTACTACCAGAACTTACCAAATCGCAAATTGCTTCTGCTAAGCCGATTCTTGGAGCAATTTCTACAGAGCCACTAATCTCATGTATGGAAGCAGAAATATTTTTTTCATTCAAAAAATTTGAAAGAATAAATGGATAGCTGGTCGCAATTTTTTTCCCTTTCAGATCACTTATGGATTGAAGTTCGCCGCTTTTTGGGACTGCTATTGATAACCTGCATTTGCCAAAGCCAAGCTTTTTAATCGTTTCTACTTCCTTGTTCTTTTCAATTGCAACATTTTCGCCGACAAATCCAATATCTGCAACAGAATCTTGTACATACTCAGGTATATCATCATCTCTAAGAAAAAATACTTCAATTGGAAAATTACTCGCTGTTACTCGCAGTTGATTATTGCCATTACTTACTTCGATTCCGCATTCTTTAAGCAACTTCATTGAGCCTTCATAAAGTCGACCAGATTTTTGTACTGCAATTTTTAATGTTTCACTCATTTTTTATTATTTAAGATCTTTCTTCGTAAAAATCAGAAGAAGATAAAAAAAGGGCTTACCGTTAAGTAAGCCCTGACTATGTTTGTACATAATGTCCTCATGGCCTACTCAACGAGTAAGATATGATGATGATTATGTGTAAAATTTTTCATTATTAAATGTAAAAATAGATGATTTTCATGAAATAATATCTGGACTTTTAAATTATGATTAGTTATTTAAAATTTACTGTTTTTATCCTTTCTTAAAAATAATAGTAGTATTGTCAATGATTAAAATATACTCAAATAGTAGTAACACTAAATGACTTCTTTTTGTTCAAAGTCATGAAAATATTTTTCTTAAAAAATGAAAATAGAACGATAGCTTCCTATACAGTAATGTGGATTATCTTCTAAATTTTGAGCTTGCTTGTGGATTTCCAGGGCAGCCATATTTTTGAGATGCACAGGCCGAAAAGACAAATATTAATGTAAGAATTAATAAAGCGGATAAAATTTTGTTTTTCATTTTCAAGGATGTTTGATTGTTAAACGGAAAAGTCTAAAAATTATTTTGTTTTGTAAAGATAAGGAGACATTTGTTTTCTGACATCTATACTAAAAAGCAGGGTTAGATTGTAATTTTTATCTAAATAATTGATTCTCTTTGTTTAATAGTATTTATTCTTCAAGAAAATCCCCTTTTTTTATTCTTCAAACAGTTACCTTTACCGCCTTTAATGATAAGAAATAAGAGAAACTACTAATCCAATGCTGCAATTAAAAAAGCCTTTAGCGTTTATTGATCTTGAAACAACTGGTGTTAATCCCGGAACCGATCGGATCGTTGAAATAGCCATTGTAAAGATATTAACTGATGGAACAAAGAGTGTAAAATGTAAGCGGATTAACCCGGGTATGCCAATACCAAAGGGAGCCAGCGATATTCATGGCATTACAGATGAAATGGTAAAGGATGAGCCAACTTTCAAACAAGTGGCCCAGGAGTTAAAGCAAATGCTAGATGGATGTGACTTTGCAGGTTATAATTCAAATAGGTTTGATATTCCCCTCTTAATGGAAGAATTTTTAAGGGCTGATGTGGATTTTGATATGAAAAATAGAA
The DNA here is from genome assembly GCA_024643655.1 of Chitinophagaceae bacterium. Lineage (GTDB taxonomy): Bacteria > Bacteroidota > Bacteroidia > Chitinophagales > Chitinophagaceae > JJ008. Next base: position 27,415 of record JAHEMM010000029.1, read on the forward strand.
AGCTATTAGATGTACAGAACATTTTTCATAAAATGGAACCAAGAACATTAACCGCGGCATACAAATTTTATTGTAGTAAGACTTTAGATGGAGCACATAGTGCTGAAATTGATGCAACAGCTACTTATGAAATACTTGAAGCTCAAATCAAACATTATACTGAATTAGGCAATAACATTGACTCAATATTGAAAGTAATTGGTGAGGATCAGGTTGTAGATTTTGCCCGTCGCTTTGTTATGGATAATGGAACTGAGGTATTCAACTTTGGAAAATTTAAAGGTCGTCCAGTTTCAGAAGTACTGAAAGCCGAACCGCAGTATTATGATTGGATGATGAAAGGCGATTTTCCGCAGCATACAAAACAAAAGCTGACAGAAATTTATACCAGAACAATGTTGAAGAAAAATTGATGCCGTCAGTTAGCTATTCAATTATATTTATTTAACAATACATCTTTGTTGATTTTCGTAAATTCGATATTTACAATTATAATTTTTTGAGTGGAAAAGCTAGTTATCATTCCAACCTATAATGAAAAGGAGAATATTAGTAATATTCTGCATGCCATCTTCAATTTGAATGATGGATTCCATGTTTTGGTTATTGATGATGGTTCACCAGACGGAACTGCTCAGATTGTAAAAGATTTAATTATCAAATTTCCTGCACAACTTTTTATTGAAGAGAGGAAAGGAAAGCTGGGTTTAGGTACTGCCTACATTCACGGCTTTAAATGGGCAATACAAAAAGGGTATCAATTTATTTTTGAAATTGATGCTGATTTTTCACACAATCCTAATGACCTGCGAAGGTTATACGACGCTTGTAAAAGTGGAGGTGCAGATATAGCCGTTGGTTCTAGATATGTACATGGAGGTGGGGTTGTCAATTGGCCCAAAAACCGCATTGCTTTATCAAAAGGCGCATCTCTTTACACCCGTATGATTACCTGGATGCCGGTAAAAGATCCAACTGCAGGATTTGTATGTTATA
>JAHEMM010000030.1 GCA_024643655.1 Chitinophagaceae bacterium
CGCTACTGTGCAATGCAAAAAAGCGCTACGCTGCGGGTTTTTGCGGGTGCTCAATTCCAGTCCAATTTGTCCAACGGGCTCTGCACTTTTGCTATTTCCTTTCTACTTACATGAGTGTATCGCAGGGTTGTTTGCAAATCATTGTGTCCCAATAGTTTCTGAATAATACTAATATCAGTTCCCGTTTCAAGCAAATGAGTAGCATAGCTATGCCGCAATGAATGAATGCCACCCTTCTTTATATTTCCGCTAGCCAACTTTGCTGCCTGAAACACTTGTTGAAGGCTACGGGCAGCATAAGCGCCGCCATCGGCTCCTTCAAATAACCAGCTTTTGGGTTTATACTCTTTGAAATAAATACGTAATTGCTCCAATAACTTAACCGAAAGGGTTACCTGCCTGTCTTTTTTTCCCTTGCCCGAACGTATATTGATTACCATCCGTTTTGAATCGATATCTGCAATTTTCAATTTTATGATCTCACTAATGCGTAATCCGGCTGCATAACCAGTCATTAACATGGTACGATGCTTTACATTTTCAACGGATTTGAGCATTTTTACAATTTCACTGGTAGCATGCACCGTTGGTAGTTTGATCGGCTTTTTTGGTCGTGGTATTTCAAAAAATATTTTGGGTTGCTGCAATACCTGTTCAAAATAAAATTTTAATGCATTTAAGGATGAATGCACTTTTGTCTCACTCAGTTTTTTTGTTTCCAGTTGCCAGAGCATGTACGATTTTATCTGGGTGGTTTTTAGCTCCTGTATCTTTTTTTCGCCGAGTAAATGAATAAGGATCATCATCTCATTTTTATACACCCGGATGGTATTTGGGCTGTAGGCTTTTATTTTTAATGTTTTAACCATCAGCTCTACCTGCTCCAGGTTATTCGCTGTTATGGTGGTAAGTGTTTTGCGTTGTACAGTTACGGTTGGTTGCTGTCCGCTTGCCTTATTAATTTTTTTTATGACTTTTCTTTTTTCTAAATATTCTTTTAAAGGATTGTTACTGATTGTTGCCAGTTCTTTTACTGTTTTTACAATCAATTGGTAATTTTCTTTGGTTAAGAGCATATACCAACAGCGATGTGTCTGGCTCCATTTTACACCTTTGATCTTTTTAATACTATTATTTAAAACTTTATTATGATCAAAAACAATTGCAATACCCTCATCACCCCGATGGAAGAGTGGCTTTAAAACTATAACAGGTAGCGATTTCATGATGATTGAAAGTACAATTTCTATCCTGAATTAAAAACTCCCCATGATAGGGGAGTTTTTAATTCAGATGGGTTTGTAAGTAATGATTACAAATCTGTAATAGGTTTATATTTTGGTACCAATGATTTCATAACAGCCCAGGCAATTAAATAAGCTACAGCGCAGAATGCAAACATGATGGTATAACCAGTTTCAATATGACCAAGAGCTTTGTAATGATCAAATAATGCACCGCCAACTTTTGTTACCAATACACCGCCAATGCCACCCGCCATTCCGCCAATACCCACTACAGATGCCGTTGCTTTTTTAGGAAACATATCTGATACGGTAGTAAACAAATTTGCACTCCAGGCCTGATGAGCAGATGCGCCAATACCGATTAATATTACAGGCAGCCAATAACTGATGCCACCTAACCATTGTGCTGCTAACACAACTAAAGGAATAAAAGCGATCATCAACATAGCTCTCATTCTTCCATCATAAGGCTTATATCCTTTTTTAATAAAATACATTGGAAACCAGCCGCCGCCGATGCTGCCAAACATGGTTAAACTATATAAAACGGCTAGTGGTAACATAATATCGGTGCCTACAATACCATATTGGTCTTTTAAATATGCAGGTAACCAGAATAAGAAGAACCACCAAACGCCATCGGTCATAAATTTTCCGAAGGCAAAAGCCCATGTTTGTTTATACTCCAATAACTTAAGCCAGGGAACTTTTGCTTTGGTTTCAGGTATTTGTTCTTCTACATCATCATTTATATAAGCCAACTCTGCGGCTGATAATCTTTTTTGTTCTTCAGGTTTATCATAATAGAAAAGCCAGAAGAATAACCATAAGAAACCTACGCCACCAATAATGATGAAGGCAGCTTCCCAACCCCAATGCTTGGCTATCCACGGAACAGTCAAAGGTGCAAGAATAGCACCCACATTGGCACCGGAATTAAAAATTCCTGTTGCAAATGAACGTTCTTTTTTAGGAAAATATTCAGCGGTGGCTTTAATGGCTCCGGGAAAATTTCCGGCTTCGCCAAATGCCAGCACAGCACGGCCAAACATAAACCCTAATACAGAAACAGGAACGGCTACGATACCAGCCCAACCTAAAATAGAAGCCATGCCTTCACCAATCGGAATAGCTAATGCATGTACAATGGCACCGATAGACCAAATGGAAATAGCCCATGCAAATCCTTTTTTTGTGCCGAGCTTGTCAATAATGCGTCCGGCAAATAACATGGAGATGGCATAAGTAAATTGAAATACGGCTGCAATATCTGCATAGTCACTATTGCTCCAGCCAAATTTTTCTTCCAACGAAGGTTTTAATAAACTCAATACCTGTCTGTCGAGATAGTTTACAGTGGTAGCAAAAAATAACAAGGCACAGATCGTCCATCTGTATTTTCCGATTTTTTCTTTAAGCATATGGCAATTTGTTTAAGCGAATCGTTTATTTTTTTATCGTTGCTATCAACTCGAGTACTTTCTTTGTTTCTGTTTCAATCGTTGTATAATCTTTTGCTTCCATCAGTTTTTTGCTGATGAGTTTGCTACCCATACCTACTGCACATACGCCTGCTTTGTACCAGCCTTCTATATTTTCTTTAGTAGTATCTACACCGCCCGTTGGCATAAAGAGTAATTTAGGAAAGATATCTTTTATACCACTTAAAAAATCCGGCCCCAGCATATTACCGGGGAATAATTTAATAAACCCAATGCCAGCATTTTCTGCAGCAATGATCTCTGTCGGTGTCATACAACCGGGACCGTAAAAAATATCATTGGCCACACAATGTGCTGCTACATCCGGCACAAATCCAGGGCTTACCAGAAAATCGGCACCTGCAGCAAGGTAATCTTTTGCATGCTGCATATTTTTAATGGTACCAACACCAAGCAAGATGCCGGGCATTTCAGCATTGCGGACTTCCACCATCTTTTTAAAATTGCTGAGGGCTGCATCGCCCCGGTTAGTGTATTCCACTGCTTTGATGCCAGCTCTATAAATGGCTTTTAAAATTTCGATACTGATTGTTTCATCTGGATTGAAATAGAGTGGGAGTATGCCTTGTGCTACAATAGCGTCGGTAATTTTTTTTGTATTGCTCATGTTTATTTTTTTGTTTCCCGCAAAACCTGCCTGCAGGCAGGGGCGAAAAGAACGCAAAGGTTTTTAAATATAAAGTTTTGTCTGTTGTTTTTACTAAGCTAAATGAATGGTTAGTTCAAAGCCCCATTCACCACTGACTATTCACCATTTCCTATTCTCACTTTTATCACTAATTTTTTTATCGTTCCTTCTCCAATCATTGGTGCATGCACATCTTCAGGATAGAATATGGCAAACTGACCATCGGTTAGCTGAAAAGAAGTGTCTGGTACATCGCTAAAGAAGCAAACATCTTTTTCAGGATTGTATTCGCCATTCGCTGTTACACATTTCTCTCTTGGTTTCCAGTAAATAGTTTCTGTGCCGCTGATACAAACTTGTATGTCGATATTTTTATCATGACATTCAAATTTTGCCAGACTGGCTTCTGCTGTTTTCCCCGGTGCATTACTAAAAATCGCTTTTAATCCATCTGCAATATCCGATTTACCATCAGCTGCATTGGCAAGATCCGTAGCATTGATAAATTCAAATGCTTTTGCAAATGAGGGATGGAGCGAAAAGTATTTTGATGCGTTTTGTATTGTGTCTATTATCATGTTTCTTAGTTAAGAATTATGAGTTAAGAGTTTTGAGTTCGTTGCACCGTATGAGCAACTATAAACTCAAAACTCTTAACTCTAAACTGTTTAACGTTGCACCCTTCCACTACCATCACCTTTCATCAGGTCTTTTACATCACTCAATGTTGCATGATTTAAATCCCCTGGTATTGTATGCTTTAAGGCTGATGCGGCTACGCCAAATTCAGCCGCTTCATTCATTGGCATGCCGGTTACCAATCCATAGATCAAACCACTGGCAAATGAATCTCCACTTCCTACACGATCTACAATACGTACACTGTACTCTTTGGTATGATAAAATTCAGTGCCGTCATACACTAATGCACTCCATCCGTTATCGCTGGCACTATGGCTTTCTCTTAATGAGGAAGCAATGAACTTGAAGCCGAATCTGTCTTTCATTTGTTTGAATACATCTTTAAACCCATCCAGGTTTAATTCGCCTTTGGTTACATCTGTATTGGCAGCTTTGAAACCAAGACAGAGATCAGCATCTTCTTCATTACCGATACATACATCTACATTTTCACAAAGCTTCGTCATTACTTCTCTTGCTTTTTCTTTGGTCCATAATTTTTTGCGGAAGTTAAGATCAATACTGGTAGTAATACCTCTTGCTTTCGCTGCTTTTAATGCAGCATCTGTTAATGCAGCGGCTTTATCACTTAATGCAGGGGTAATACCTGTTGTATGAAACCAGGCAGCTCCCTCAAATATTTTATCAAAATCAAATTCACTGGCATCCACATCTGCAATAGAAGCACCGGCACGGTCGTATATTACTTGTGATGCTCGCATAGATGCTCCTGTTTCCAGAAAATAAATTCCTAAACGATCACCACCTCTGGCAACAAACTGAGTGTCTACTCCATAACGGCGTAAATGATTTATGGCAGATTGCCCGATGGCATTGTTTGGCACTTTGGAAACAAATGTTCCCTGCAATCCATAATTACATAATGCGGCAGAAACATTGGCTTCGCCACCACCATACGTAATATCAAATGTATCGGCCTGAACAAATCGTTTAAAATCGGGAGTTGACAAACGCAACATTATTTCTCCCAGTGTAACTACTTTCTTAGACATGATCTTATATTTATTTTTATTGAATGCTTGAAAGATACACAATGCAAAGGCTTCAATTTATGTTTGGTGCCAAAATATTACCGGTATCGTTCCCGAAACAAGTCCGGTATCGTTTCCGACAAATGAATACTCATTCTTTACATTGTTTTTGAATGCTTCGTTTCTGTTTGCTGATCCAGTTCCCAGCCAAAATAATTTTTTGCATTGTTGAAACAGATATCCTGAATTACTTTTCCTGTCCAATCAATATCATTTGGTAATTCACCATTTTCAATTTCCTCGCCGAATAAATTACAAAGAATTCTTCTGAAATATTCATGCCTTGGAAAAGAAAGAAAACTTCTTGAATCAGTTAACATACCGATAAAGCGACTCAGCAATCCCATATTGCTTAATGCATTTATTTGTTTGGTCATTCCATCTTTCTGATCAAGGAACCACCAGGAAGAACCCCACTGCACTTTTCCGGCAGCAGTGCCATCGTTGAAATTGCCGATCATAGTGGCGAACAATTCATTATCAGCCGGATTTAAATTATATATAATTGTTTTAGCCAGTGTATTATTAGCATCCAACCGATCTAAGAATTTAGACAATGATCTTGCTTGAGAAAAATCGCCAATGCTGTCCCAACCGGTATCAGGCCCAAGCTGCTTTAACATGCGGCTGTTATTATTTCTTAATGCACCTAAATGGTATTGTTGCACAAAACCTTTTTCCCAATCCCACTCAGCAAAGTTGACCAACATGGCTGATTTGAATTTTTTCTTCTCAGTTAAAGTCAGGTCGCCACCCGAACGAATATTAGCAAAGATGCCGGCAATCTCTGTTGATGTATAATCCTCTGCATATATTTCTTCCAAACCATGATCACTTACATTGCAATGATTGTTGACAAAAAAAGTATGTCGCTTTTTCAATGCAGACAGATAATCATTATACGTACTGATGGAAGTGTCAGCTGCTTTTTCCAGCCCTGTTAAATAATTATTGAATGTTGATGTGTCGTCAACATTCATGGCTTTATCCGGCCGAAAAGCCGGTAATACTTTTGTGGACCAATTATCTTTTTCAATTTGTTGATGATAGGCCAGATCATCTAACGGATCATCGGTAGTACATATTAATTTCACATTCATCTTTTCCAGCAGGCCCCGCACACTAAATGACGGAGTCTGCAACTTTGCATTACACTCATCATAAATTGCTTTGGCACTCTCAGCGTTGAGTATTTCATGAATATCAAAATAGCGTTGCAACTCAAGGTGTGTCCAATGATATAATGGATTCCTTACTGTATAAGGAACTGTTGCCGCCCAGGCACGGAATTTTTCCCAATCTGTTTTATTGCCGGTAATATATTCTTCTTCCACACCATTGGTACGCATGGCTCTCCATTTATAATGGTCGCCATTCAGCCATACCTGCGATATGTTTTCAAAATTTTTATTTTCAGCTACTTCATTTGGTGGCAGGTGATTGTGGTAATCAATGATGGGCATTCCTTTTGCATATTCATGATACAATCGTTGTGCTGTAGCATTATTCAGCAAAAAGTTTTCGTCAAGAAATTTTTTCATTTGTTTAAATTTTTTAGAACGTTCTTGCTATTCCTAATTCTAATCCCCGCAATTCAGCAAGCCCTTTTAATCTTCCAATGATACTATAGCCGGGATTTGTTTTTTTATGTAAATCATCGAGCATCTGATGTCCATGATCGGGTCGCATGGGTATTGAAATACTTCGTGCCTGCATTATGTTCACAACTTCTTTTATAACATCAAACATATCAACATCTCCTTCCAGGTGATTGTCCTCATAAAAATCGCCCCACTCATTTCTTTTTGTGCTTCGCAGATGAAGGAAATTTATTCTCTCCGAGAATTCTTTTACCATAGCCGTTAGATCATTGCTGGTATTTACACCTAATGATCCTGTACAAAAACAAAGTCCATTATTTGTTGATGGAACTGCTTTGAAGATTGTTCTTAACTGTGTTGCATTACTCACTACTCTTGGCAACCCAAAAATCGGGAATGGTGGATCATCCGGATGAATGACCATTTTTATTTTGCATTCATCTGCAACCGGTATAATTTGTTGTAAAAAAAAGATCAGGTTTTCCTGTAATTTATTTGCATCTATTAATTTGTAAGTATCTAAAGCTTGCTGAAATTGTTCAAGTGAAAAGCTTTCTTCGCTTCCGGGAAGCCCGGCAAGAATATTTTTTTGTACTATTTTTCGTTCTTCGTCACTCATTGCTGCAAATCTGTTTTCAGCTCTTTTAACTTCATCAGCAGCATAATCATTCGCAGCATTTTTTCTTTTAAGTATACATACATCAAATGCTATTAATGCCATTTTTTCGAAACGTAAAGCTTTGCTTCCGTTTGGTAATTCGAATGCAAGGTCTGTTCGGGTCCAGTCAAGTACAGGCATAAAATTGTACGTAACCGTATGTATTCCCGCAGCCGAAAGATTTCTTAATGTTTGTTGATAGTGATGGATGTATTGCTGAAAATTGCCACTTTGTGTTTTTATAGCTTCATGTACAGGAACACTTTCTACAACGTTCCATGTTAAACCCACCGCTTCAATTTCTTTTTTTCTTTTCTGGATTTCAGCCAATGGCCATATTGCTCCATTGGGTATATGATGTAAGGCCGTAACAATGCCACTGCATCCGGTTTGTCTGATGGCGGATAAACTAACCGGGTCTTCCGGTCCAAACCAACGCAAGGTTTGTAGCAGTAAGAATTTTTTTTTGTGCATGCTGTTTTTATAAACTTACACCTCTTTTCCACGGTATAAAATCATCCTGATTTAATTGCACCGCTTTTGGTATTACCTCTCCACTTGCCGCTTTGATGCAATATTCAAGAATGGTTTCACCCATTTGTTCAATTGTTTTTTCTCCTTCAATCACTGGTCCGCAGTCGATATCTATGATATCATTCATTCTTTTAGTGAGGCTGCTGTTTGTCGATACTTTTATTGTAGGGCAAACAGGATTACCGGTAGGTGTTCCTAATCCTGTAGTAAATAATATCAATGTAGCACCGCTTGCCGCTTTACCTGTTGTAGCTTCTACGTCATTACCGGGAGTGCAGACTAAATTCAATCCAGCTTTGGTTGCAGTTTCTGTATAATCCAATACATCAACCACAGGTGATGTACCGCCTTTCTTTGCAGCTCCGGCACTTTTGATTGCATCAGTAATCAAACCATCTTTAATATTTCCGGGAGAAGGATTCATTGAGAAACTGGAACCAGCTTTGGTTACCATTTCATCATAACGTCCCATCAGTTGAATAAATTTTTTTGCAGATGATTCTTCAATTGTTCTGTCAATCAGTTCCTGCTCAACTCCACAGAGCTCTGGAAATTCGGCCAGCAATACTTTGCCGCCAAGTGCTACGACCAAATCAGAACAATAACCTACAGCAGGATTTGCAGAAATACCACTGAACCCATCACTGCCTCCACATTTAACACCGATACATAATTTATCTAGTGTAGCAGGCTGTCTTTCCTGTTTATTTATTTCAATCAGTCCTTCAAAAGTTTTTTTGATGGCATCTGTTATTAATTGTTCTTCACTTTGCGATTGTTGCTGCTCAAAAATGAAAAGTGGTTTGTCAAAATTGGCATTTTGTTTTTGTAGATCTTCTTTAAAGTCCTGTACTTGTAAATTCTGACAACCTAAACTTAAAACCGTAACGCCACCAACATTTGGATGATCGGCATAGGCAGCTAATAATTTACTAAGAATGGCTGCATCCTGTCGTATACCTCCACAACCGCCCTGGTGATTGAGAAATTTAATACCGTCCACATTTTTAAAAGGCCTGTTTTGTATATCAGTAGAAGGAGAGAGGTCTATAGTTTCAAAACCTTCGCCCTGCTTGTAGGCATTTACTAATTGATGGGTGTATTGCTTGTATTTATCAGTAACGGCATAGCCCAGTTCATTGTGCATGGCTTCACGTATCACATCCAGATTTCTATTTTCACAAAATACAGTAGGAATAAATAACCAGTAATTGGCAGTACCTACTCTGCCATCTTTTCTATGGTAACCATTAAATGTTTTGTTCTTGAATTTTGAAACATCCGGTGCTGTCCATTCAAAATTTGTTTTACGATAGGAGTAAGGCTCCGCAGCATGTTTTGTGTTTTCTGTTGACATGCGACTGCCTTTGGTAATATTCATCTGCGCCTTTCCTACTAATACACCATACATCGTTACTGCATCACCTTGTTTTAAATTTTCTGTAAAAAATTTATGTTTGGCTGCAATATTTTCAGTCAAAACATAATCAGCTCCTTCAAAGGAGATACATGCTCCTTTTTCAAGATTGGTTAATGCTACAATCACATTGTCATTCGGATGTACTTTTAAAACGTTGTGCTTCATTTATACCGTTACTTTATTTTTTTCCAGTGCCCCTATTGTTTCCAATACGCCATTGGTCATCATTTCATTTAACTGTTCCTGCACGGCAGTTAAAAAACCTGGCAATGCAGTTAAGTCAGTTCCCCATAAGTCTGTATTCTTTAATACCTCAGCTGCCAATTCGTTTGAAGATCTGTTATGCCAGGCTGTATAAAAATATTCAGCCGCATCATCTTTTATTTCATAGGCTGTTCCATTCAATTCGCCATAGTATTTAGTGCCTTCTTTTTTTATTGCTTTCATAAATAACAAAAAACCTGCAAAGCCTGTAGCCATGTACATAGGAGGTTTATCATGCAGTTCATAATGTTTTTGTAATAACGGTACATTCCTCATTTTCATTTTGGAAGTATAGTGTAACGTAATACTGATCCATTGGTGATCGATAAACGGATTACAAAAACGTTCGAAAACGTTATTGGCAAACTCAGTTTTTATTTTTTCATCAATTTCAAAAGGAATGGCTTTGGCAATTTCTTTATGCATCAGATTTTTTGCAAAAACAGAAAATGTTTTATCGGTAACCGCTTTTCTGGTAATATCAAATCCTGATAAAAAAGCCAGTCCGCAATTGAATGAGTGTGTGCCATTCAGTAATCGCAGTTTTAATTCTTTAAACAAATTAATATCAGGCGTAATTACTATAGCATCATCTATCGTACAAAAAGATAAAACCTCTTTTGTTTTTTCATTGCCCTCAATAGCCCAAAGCCGGAATACTTCACTCTTTGTCAGCAACTGATCTGTATAGCCAAGATCAGCTTCCAGTTGTTTCATTTCTTCAGCATTTGGTTTGCCGGGTACAATTCTATCAACCAATGAATTGCAGAAGGAATTATTATTTTCCAGCCACTCAATAAATTTAAAGTCGAGTTTATTCAGGTGTGCCAGTTCTAAAACGATACTTTCCAGTTTGGATCCATTATCTGTAATCAATTCAGTTGGAACGATCACCATGCCACTTTCTTCGCTGCCATCAAATGCGTTATATCTTTCTAAAAGGAAAGCCAATAGTTTTCCAGGGAATGATTCGGGCATGCCGTTGGAGATGTCTTCTTCAAGCAGTTGAATGCCTACTTCCGTTGTATTTGAAATTACAATTTTTAATTCCTCATTGTGAGCACAGGTTAAAATTTCTTTCCATTCCGTTTTTGCATTGAGCACACGGCTAACAGAAGCATTAATAATATTCTCTTCAACTGTTTTTCCTTTTTCAACTCCACGTACACAAATAGTATATAATCCGTCTTGTTGATCAAAAGCACTACTATCACTATCAGTTGATTTTACAATCACCACTCTGCCATTAAAAATTCCTTGCTTATTGGCTTTGTCAATAAAATAATCAGGAAGACCTCTTAATAGTACACCGGTTCCGAATTGCAATACTTTCTCGGGTAATTCCAATAATTTTTCATCCGGTATTTCTAATCCGGGTTGTGCAGCAATCTGACGCAAGGCCTTTTTTGATAATTGCATATTTAATTTATTGCAGGATTCCAGCGATTGCCAAAAACCCAGTTAACAGTTATATCATTTACATTTATTCCCTTCGGGAGATTATCGCTGTACCAGCTAAAATCTTTTCCTCCCTCACGGCGACAGTTATTATAGTAAATTCTTTCACCCCAATTGATTGTATTGCTCGTTGGCACCCGATAAATAGGAGTGTCTTTCATATTCTTTGCAAATTCACAATTCAATAAAAAAAATTGTGCTTCCCGATGATATCGGCCGAGCATAAAGCCATCGTAACCTTTGAATTTGCAATTCACCAGCACAGTTTTTGAATCTTGATTACCTGAACCGTCATGCCAGATTGCAGCGGAGCCAGTATTGCTATAGAAATCACAATTCTCAGCCCAAGCCCAACCACGGGGACAATAGAAATCAACACCGCCTTCCATTTTGCAATCTTTAAAATAAAACATCCCGTCAATCGTATTCCAAGGACTTACCGTATCACCTGCATAAGCTCTGAAATGACAATTAACAGCTTTGAGCCTTGTAGCTCTCATCGTTCTTAAAGCCATTTGGTGACCGCTATTGGTAATTGTTTTTTTGCCAGTTAATGTATCCGATTTACAGTCAACCACTTTGCTTTCTTTTACATTAAAACCATAATCATTGGCGATGGTGAGATTTAATAAAGTAATATCGTTGCCGTTTATATTCAATGTAGCCACACCCCAATCATCAGGATGGTCACAACGCCATTCATCCCTGGCAATGTCCTGCGTAATGATCGTTTGCTCTCTATCTTCACCTTTGAATATGATATTGTTTTTATCAATAAATAATTTTTCTGTATACGTTCCCTTTTTAATGAAGATTAACGTGGAGGTAACAGATGAATCAGGTAAGCTGTTGATAGCTGCTTGTATTGTTTTATAATCGCCGGTTCCGTTAGCAGCTACAATTATTTTTTTATCGTATACTGAAGATTGCGCAACGGCACAACTTTGCATAAGCATGATGCAACTACCGTAAAAAAATAATATGCGAATGCTTTTCAACATCATTTTTGTGCAGTCTGTTTGATCAGCCATTTTACCCACTCTTCAGCTGCTTTATAATTATTAAAAGATGCTGGAAGTTTTCTTCCATCTAGATATTCGTTATAAATCCATGGATCGCCTAATGCAAATACAGTTCCTTTGCCATATTTGGCAACGGCCATTATATTGTCATCGCTATTTTTTAAAATAACAGCAGCAGGAGCTTTTACTTGCAAGCTGCTTAGTTCTTTTATGTATAATTTCTTGGAGCTTTTAAATATGGGATGATTATCTGGAGTGATCACAGCACCAGTTTCAAAGTTGTCATTCACCACTTTATTTTTACTGTCTTCATTGAACTGAATACCAAATTTTGCAGCGAGTGTATTAAAGTTTTTAAATTCTGCATTACCTGCATCATTACTTAGTAATACCAATACTCCACCTTCTTTTACCCAGTTGCTGATTGAAATAACATCCTTTGGATTGATGTATTTAGGTTTTTCTGTTTCCTTTTCTGTATCCGGATCGACCATAATATAAATAGAGCTTCTTTTCAAATCACTACTTGTTGGCCATTTTTCCAGTGATCTGGTTTTTAAACCATATTTATTAAAAATATCACCCAACATAGCATAACCACTGTTGCTTTTATCTTCCCAGGTATAATGCCAGCGAATGGGAGTTCCTGTAATATCTTTTTTCCATTCGTTATTAAAATAATAATCGAGCAAAACAGTTTTTCCTTTTCCTACAGCCTTTGTTTCATTTAATTCCATTTCAGCAGCGCATAAGATAAATGCACCCATTCCTTTGGGATCATTGACAACCACCGGTTCACTCATATAATATTCAAAACTTCCGTCACGATAAGGTTTGCCGCCCAGTCCGGAAACAGCTACTGTACCTTTTAAATTTGTCTTTCCACTTGCATCTGTTTCAATAAATGTCTTTATGATACCATTGTAAGCTTGCTTTGCATGAAATAAATAGGCCTCTGGCAGGTATCCTTTTCTTGCAGCTTTGGCAAATGTGTAAGCTAGCATACATGAAGCAGAAGCTTCAACATAATTTTTTGGTTCATTTGGTTTGTCAACCACATCATACCACAAACCTGTCTTTGTGTCCTGAACTTTTCTTACAGCAATTGCAAAACGATGTAAGATGGCAATTAATTCAGCTCTCTTTGGATGTTTGGCTGGAAAATGATCCAATACATCAACCAATGCCATGCCGAACCAACCGAGACTACGTCCCCAAAAATTAGGCGACTGCCCGGTTGTTTTATTGGCCCACTGTTGTTCTTTACTTTCATCCCATCCATGAAAAAGCAAACCTGTTTTTTTATCCATGGTATATTTCTCGATCAGGATAAATTGTTTAGCGATGTCATCAAAGGCTTCATCTTCATGAAATAATTTTGCATACTCAGCATAAAATGGTTCACCCATAAATAAACCATCGAGCCACATTTGTGAGGGATATATTTTTTTATGCCAGAAGCCGCCTTCTGATGTGCGAGGATGTGTTTTTAATTGATTTCTTAATAAGTCAGCCGCTTTTTTATACTTTTCTTTACCAGTTACCTGATACAGGAGTAATAAATTCTTGCCATTATTTAAATGATCAATATTGTATTCATCCGGTCGGTATCCTTTTATCGTTCCGTCATTTTGCACATAAAAATCCATACTCTTTTGTATGTAATGAAACCATTTGCCTTCACCACTTGTATTCCATACGGATTCTATTCCTTTTAGTATTACTCCCTGATCATAACGCCATTTAGCAACTTTATCACCTTCCAGTATAAATGAATCGGGCCAGATTCTCATGGCTGTTTCAGATAATTTTTCACTCCACTTATTTGTAGCAGCATTTGTAGCATTAAATACAACGCTATTTTCTTTTGCGCCCAGATCGTATTTGATCTTTTCTTTGGCTTTAGTTGCATCCGTATTATGTACGGCAATGTTATTGCTCCTATCGCCATTTATTTGAAACAATAATGCTGCACCAGAATTATAGTTGATATTATCAAATAGCAATCCATCACTGTTTACAATATCAATAACCGGATTCGTTTCTTTACTGAAAACTAAAATATTTTTAAAAACGATATTGCTGGCTTCCTGTATATCAATTCCTTTCTGGGATTGAATAACCATATTCTCTAATACAATATTTTTTACATGCATTTCGGGAATGCCACGAAGGAAGATGGCTTTCTCCGCACCATTAACATATACATTGCTGATATTAAAGTTTCTGAATACCGGAGTTGATTCATCAACCGGCAAAAATTCAACTTTTGGTAATTCTCTTTTTTCTCCAGCCAAAGGAATTGGATCTTTAGCCGCATAATACATGTCAAACAAAATTGCTTCACCGGGAATATCTTTCATATAGATATCCTTAATGAAGATATCCTCCACAACACCACCCCGACCTCTAGTTGTTTTAAAACGGAGACCAATGTCAGTTCCTATAAAAGTGCAATTGCTCACATGAATATTTCTTGCACCACCGCTCATTTCACTTCCGATTACAAACCCACCATGTGAAGCATAAACAGTACATCCACGGATAATCACATTCTCTGTTGGCATTGCTCTTTTTCTTCCTTCAGCATCACGGCCACTTTTTATACAGAGTGCATCATCGCCAACATCAAAAACACAATTTTCGATTAACACATTTTTGCAGCTTTCTACATCAATGCCATCGCCATTTTGCGCATACCATGGATTTTTTACGGTAATATTTTTTACAGTCAGGTCTTCACTCATCAATGGATGTAAACACCATGCTGCAGAGTTTTGAAATGTAACTCCTTCCAATAAAATTTTTTTACAATTGGTAAGGAGTAGCAGGTTGGGCCTTAAAAAATCTTTTATACTATTGTAAAACGCTGCATCTTTTTCAGGAGAGATAACACCTGGGTTATTTAGTTTCGATCCCTTCAATGATTGCTCAGATGGATACCAGGTTTTCTTATCATCACTTAAAACACCGCCACTTGCTACCAGTTTTTTCCATTGAGTTTCATTCAGTTTATCTTTTTTTACCATCCGCCAGGCATCGCCATTGCCATCAATAATTCCTTTACCTGTTATTGCAATATTCACTGCATTCGTTGCCGAAATAGGTGATTGATTCCGCATTTGCGGGAGCCCTTCCCAGTTAGCTTTTTCTAATGGGTATTCATTAAAATTTTTTGTAAACAACAGCGTAGCTCCAGTTGCAAGATGTAGATTGATATTATTTTGTAAAACCAATGGGCCTGTTAACCATAATCCTTTTGGTACAAAAACAACACCACCGCCTTTTTCTGACAAGTGGCCTATTGTTTGATTAATGGCTTTAGTATTTAAAGTTTTTCCGTCAGGAATTGCACTAAATTTTAAGATTGAAACGGTGTCTTTTTTAAAAGATGGTGATACAATAACCGGAAGTTTTGATTGTTGCGAATAAACTGAAGCAACAAGAAAAAGCGAGGTAACTATACAATGTAATTTTTTCATCGGCAAGTATGTGCTTTTATAATTTTTCGAGATACAAGTCTAAATAGAAATTCGTTGTTAATCAACGAATTGTGGTGCTTTATTTACGCAATCGTTACCGGGAACGGTACCAATAATTGCGTTATTTTTTATCATTCGTTCTAACTCATTTTTACTGCCTGACGAGCCAATAAAACCCAATGTCCGTTTTTCTTTTGCCAGATTATTAAAACCCTTAGATGTACCTCTCCCGGTTTGCCTCCGTCATTTGTTTTTGCGTTTAATATATGTCGTACCACTGCAGTCTTTCCACTGATAGAAATTGATTGTTCTGTAAGATCAATACTTACAAAATCAGATTTACCACTTACTATTTTTTCTACAAACTCGGCTTTGCCTTCTACATGTCCGCCAGAATGACCATAGCTTAATTTTTCAGCTACTATTGCTTCTAATTTTTCTTTTATACCATCGACCATAGCTACTCTTAATTTTTCAACAGCATTGGCAACAGCCGTTTCTTTTTTTGATTGAGCATTAGCTTGATAAAAAAATAAAAGAGTGATGCTAAAGGCAATTAGTCTGATTTTCATAATTTTTTATTTTTCAATTCTTAAATAATCAATATCTGCATATCCTGCATCATTGGTGCTATTATTTCTTAGACAGAATAAACCCAGTTTTGCACCAACCCATCTACCAGGTTTGGCGGTAAATGATTTTACAATTGTTGTAAAACGTTCTCCATTATCACTGAAACCAAAATGACATACACCGTCTTTTTCCATTTTTAGTTGTAAGTAAATTTCATTTCCCTTAGCAGGAAATATGGCATTTTCTGTTTCTTTCTTTCCTTTATCTGCATCCAAATTTTCACGGCAAATAATATAAATTCCATCATCTCCTTTTTCAGCAGAAATATAAGCATAGGCGCTTCCAAATAAAACTAGTCCAATCCGTTCGTTTTTGAATTTTGGGTAGAACTGAATTTTGACGGTTGCTGTAAATTCTTCAGCGGGTAATTTTTGTCCAATGATATTCGGCAGCTTCCATAGATTTTTAATTGAATCGGGTTGATAAACTGAAAACATTCTTAATGATCCTGTTGCAGTTGGAAAAGCCCAACCTTCTTTCGGATTAGCCTGCCATTGCCATTGCAGTCCCAGTTTAGGTGAATTAAATTCATCACTATCTGCCACAGTTGTTATTTGAAATGACTTGCCAACGTTTGGTTTATTTTGTATCATTATTGGTTCACCTTTTCCATTTGCATCTTTGTCTGCTCCGATCACCGGCCAATCATTGATCCATTTCATGGGTTGCAGATGAACTACTCTGCCATAGACCTCTTTATCCTGAAAATGCAGGAACCAATCTTCACCTGTTTGTGTTGTAACCCAGGCACCTTGGTGTGGACCATTAATTGTTGTTGTTCCCTGGTCCATCACCACTTTTCTTTCATAAGGACCATATATATTCTTCGAACGTAAAACAGTTTGCCACCCAGTACTTACTCCACCTGCCGGGGCAAATATGTAATAGTAATTATTTCGTTTATAAAATTTCGGACCTTCAATAGTTGCATCGAGTTCATGTCCGTCATAAACCATTACGGCATCACTGATTACTTTTGTTCCTACTGCATTCATTTCTTTTACAACAATGATCGATTTTATTCCTGCACGACTTCCCGCATATGCATGAACGAGATATACTTTGCCATCATTATCCCAGAGAGGGCAGGGGTCTATCAATCCTTTACCTGATTCTACTAAAACCGGGTCACTCCAGGGGCCAAGAATATTTTTTGCTTTGATGAGGTAAATGCCAAAGTCAGGATCTGGATAGTAAATATAAAATTCGTTGTTATGATACCTTATACTTGGTGCCCATACCCCACCGCCATGTTGTACACTAGAAAAATGTTCTTCAGGGACCAGCTTTTTTAATGCATGGCCGATCAATTTCCAGTTAACAAGATCTTTAGAATGGAGAATTGGTAATCCCGGAACATGATTGAAAGAAGATGAGATCATATAATAATCGTCACCAACCCGTATAGCGTCCGGATCAGAATAATCTGCATTGATCACAGGATTCTTATATGTTCCATTACCATTATCTGCTACCCATACTTTGGCAATATTATTTTGAGCACATAATATAAAAGTGATTAGTAAGAAAGGTATCGTTAATATATATTTCAATACTATTTTATTTTTCAGGATGCCATTCTCCCAGAATATTCTTAAATGTATATTTCTTTACTTCTTCTTCAGAAAGTTGTTTTGACCAATTAACTCTTGCAGAAGGATTAGCACCAGGGCCAGTACTTTTATATTCAGCATAACGGGCTGTTGCTTCATTGGCTTCATTTTTCCAGTTGTTCCAGCCTTCCGGAATTATGTGTTTACCCATCCAGCAATTGATATAAGTGACACTTGCGGTAGGGGACCAGGGCCTTCCCAAAGAAACTTTATTGATAGTACTATCAGCCGTTAATTTACAATCAAAAAAAACAAAACCAAAAGGAATGATACTGTTAGTAGAAGCAGCTGTTACATGGGAATTCTTCTTGCTATGAATATGACAATTTTTAAAAACTGCAGTGGCGGCGCCAAAAATAAAATCAGTGGTTCCTTCTATATAGCAATTATTAAAATAATGTTTAACGCCGCTTCCGCTCAAAAATAAAATATCCTGGTTGCCAACGATACGACAATTCTTTAATGAAACTCTGTTTCCTTCAATACGTAATCCAACTGCTTGTCCGGCTATAAAGCCAGCTGTATTTTCAAAAGTCAGGTTCTCTGCATGAAAGTCATTGCCATAAATAAAAGTGGATGCACATGTCCAGGTATTTAATGTATCCCCATTTGGCAGGGTTGTGCCTGCATGATTATCATAAGTAAGAATCGTATTTTCTTTATTCTCACCAATCAATTGAACAAAATTCTTTCGGGCATCTACAACAATGACTTCTTTGTAAATACCTTTCTTTATAAAAATCGTTGTAGTCGTCAGTTTTCCTGATGGAATTGCATCCAATGCAGCTTGTACAGACTGAAAATCGCCTGAGCCATCTTTAGCAACAATGATTTTTTGTTGTGCTTTGGCAACAATTGAAACAGATAGCAATACTATAAAATAAATAAGTTTCATGCTTATTTCTTTAGCTTAATAATTCTTTCAGCAAGATCAGGTATTAATGTTTGTATTTCAGATAGAATTAATTGTGCAATTAGTCTTGCACCTAATTCATTGAAATGAGTATTGTCCTCTTTCCCATCAGGATAATTAGGATGTTCGCCAGTTTGTAATTGAAGGAATAACCATTTAGAATTTTCAGCACCAAATTTCTGGTATAATGCCCTGCTTTTTTCATCGAGATCAAAAAATATAACTTTCTGTTCATTTGCAACCTCTTTTACTAAAGCTGAATATTCTGCATGTGTTTCAACAGCATTTCCAACTTTGTCAAACTTTCTTCTGGATACAGGAGTAAATAAAATTGGTATTGCTTTTTTTGCTCTTGTTTCTGAAATAAACTTTGTCAGATTCATTTTAAATGTATCCGGTGTAGCATAACGTTCCTGTTTGGTTTTTGATTCATCATTATGACCGAACTGGATGATAACATAATCTCCTTCTTTCGCTTCATTCATAATTGATTGCCATAAACCTTCACTGATAAAAGTTTTTGTGCTACGGCCATTCTTTGCTTTATTCACTACAGTAACTGTAGAATCCCAGAAATGAATGAATGGCATGCCCCAACCAGTTTCTGGAAAAGCCTTTGAGTCTTTTATGCTCATCGTAGAGTCTCCAGCCATGAATATTGTAATTTTCTTTTTTTCCAGCACTGAAAAAGAGAAAATGAAAATGATTGTTATTAAAAAAAGTGACTTTTTCATTTTACTAAACTATTAATATAAACTTCAATATTAGTATAGTGGTTATCTAATTTATTTTGCGATGCATCATTTGCATCATTGGGGTTTAATCCATTTCTTTTTTCCCAATCATCAGGCATGCCATCTTTATCTGTATCGATTGGCGCCGGGTAAGTTCTTAACGTTGGCCATGCATTTACTGTTTGTTCATATGGAGTTCCATGCGGGTAGCCTCCCTGTACATCAATTATTTTTCCTGTTCTATTCCAAACTTCTTTTATTATTCTGCTATCTAATGTATCTCGTTTAAAACTGGCGCCTACTTTATCCAATACTTTCATGTACGCTTCCGTCGCCGGATGAGTTGTACATTCTTCTGTTGGGAATGGTGTATTTACTATCGATCTTTTTTTGTCGGCTTCTGAACTTCCTTTTGGCAAATCAACACCCATTGTATTTTTTTTGCTGACTTCTTTGGCCTCATCAACATAGTTTCCATCCAAATAAAATTTGCCATAATCCAATACGTCAGTTTTTGTTGGATTCACAATTCTGAACTTTACATTTTCTTTTGTAGCAGGGCCGTATTTGTAATAATTATTTACCATGTTATAATTACCAGCTTCACCACCATACACATTATTATTCCCCCAATTATAAATGACATTGTTTCTGAAATCAACTAATTCCTGGGTAGCGCCTAATCTGGTTCCATTAAATCGTGGATTACGACTTACACAGTGTGCAAACAAATTATGATGTGCAGTAAGATGACTGCCACCCCAGATGCCACCAAATCCATGATGCTCATAATCTTTATCTCCTGTTTCAAAATGATACGAATAATTTAAAGGTTCTGAAATTAAATTCCATTGCAACGTTGTACTATCACCACCATAAACTGAAAAAACCTCATCCGTACTCCAGCTCATACTGCAATGGTCAATGATGATATTTTTTCTTTTATTCCCGCCGAAGGCATCGTCGCCACCATTGCCATCTACCATTCCACCTTTTTGATTCTTATCTCCCATTCTAAAACGCAGATATCGGACGATGATATTATCACCTCCTAATCCAACAGAGTGATCCGCCAAACAAATGCCATCGCCAGGCGCAGTTTGACCTGCAATAGTAGCATCACCTTTAATGGTAAGTTTAGATTCAAGATGAATGGTTCCTGAAATAGCGAAAACAATTATTCTTTTTCCTTTTGACTCGGCAGCTTTTCTAAAACTTCCCTCACCTTCATCATTAAGATTTGAAACGATATAAAGTTTTCCTCCACGACCACCTGTTGTATACTTGCCAAAGCCTTCTGCACCTGGAAATGCGATTGGTTTTATTTCAATATTCGTTGTTTTGTCAATTGGTTGTTGCGCACAGGAGATTACTAGCACTACACACATACTGTTTAATAGCAAAATTATTTTTTTCATTATCATATTATTACTGACGAGTGTAATTTAATAAGGCTGCAATAATGCAGCCTTATTATTAAAAACTAGTATGAGAAATTTTAATAATTCGGATTTTGACTCAGGTTTTTATTCGCATCTCTTGCTGGTTGTGGAATTGGTAATAATTCTCCTTTTCCAGTAGTAAATCCTGTAGCAAATCTTGAAACTATTATAGCGTTTATTGTTGATGAGCCAGTGTTTAAAAGCCAGTTCACTCTTGTAGTACCAGATGGTGTTGATGTCGGTGCTGTTTTGTATAATGAATTGCGCCATAAACCTCCAATATTTTGATCATCTGACATTGTACCTGTATTATAATACATATAAATAGGTAGAGTTGTACTTAATGAATAGGATGGATAGCCAGCCATATAAGATGGATTAGTCATTGCTGACAAAGTTGTCATCTTTGTTAAATTAGCCTTTGTTTCGTTAATCGCTGTAGCTAATAAATTCCATCTTATTAAATCATACTTTCTGATTCCTTCTCCACCTAACTCTAAGGCTCTTTCTCTAACAATTGCTTTAAATAAATCTGATTTTGAAAGTCCCGCAGGAATATCAACCGTTACATCAGGTGTTGACATTGGTTTGCCATATCCTCTTCTTCTAACCATATTAATTGCATTGTAAGCAAGACTGGTAGGACCACTAATTTCATTCTCAGCTTCTGCAAACATTAATAGCACATCAGCATACCTCAATACCTGCCATTTTAAACTATAATATTGAGAGCCTACATCCATTATATCAATAACTGGGTTAGTGATCCAGTCTCTTCTATATTTTCCATCATTCATGTTTGTTATCGGCTGGCCCTGCTTAGCGCCAACTGCTGGAGTTAACACAGTATAATAATGCGCAATGGTTACATCCCTTCTTTGGTCAGTAGAATCAAAAAGATATAAATAAGTTGGCATCGGATTTACGCTATTGTTTCCTCTGTTATTTACTCTTGGTCCGTTATAGTATCCCAACTTAGAATCTTCAGCACCACCTAAACCAATAGCACTTGCCTGAAACATTAATTCTCCATTAGGATCGTTTACGGCATGTGCGCATACCTGATCTTTCCATAATGCCTTAAAACTTGGGTTTAATGAATGTTGTGTAGAACTCATTATATCATTACACTCATCTTTTGCTATCTGATAATACGTAAGATAATCGGCACTTCTTTGCATTTGGGCATTCTGGCGAAGGGAATAACCCCCTCTGAATAATGCAATTCTTGCTCTTAATGCTTTCGCCGATCCTTTTGTAAGTCTTTCATCTAGCTGATCACCAATTGAAGTAACTTCATTTCTCCAGGGCATTAAATCAGCAGCCGTTTTCAGATCTGCAAGAATGCGATTATATAAAGTATCTCTATCTGTTCTTGAAGGAAATGGATCAGTAACAGCCTGTGCATATGCTGGTTGAAAATGAGCCGGCAAATCTCCCCAGTTACGGATTGCTTCAAAATAAAACTGTGCTCTTAATGTTAAGGCTTCGCCATACATTCTCTGCAATTGTTTTTTCTCGTTTGCAGAGCCATTTGAATAAAGATTCATTTTTGGAATATTATCAATGCAGATATTTGCATATTCAATACCCTGAAAGATCTGATTGAATGGTCTTTCTAATTGTGCATTTCCCGGGGTTGCTGAATAACGGGCTATATCTCTTCTGTCATTATCAGCATTACCTGTTGGTCCCTGCATTTCATCATTATCCAAAGGATAATAAAGGCTCAATCGGATACCATAACCCTGATCTCCCATTAGTCGACTATAAACACCTGCGATGGCTTTATATGTGCTTGGTATATCACTGAATACAAGCGTTGGGCCCAATTCGGTAATTGGTTGCTGGTCTAAATATTTTTTACAACCACTTACAACTGACAACAATATCATTGCCAGCATGAAAGGAATGTTTTTTATTAATTTAATATACATATTGTAAATTTTAATTTTATTAGAATGATGCATTTACTCCAAAAATAAAGCTGCGACTCTTTGGATAAGCAGAATAATCAAGACCTGGTGTTAATGGATTGTTTCTTACACTAACTTCCGGATCATAACCTGTATACTTTGTAAATACGGCCAGATTATTCGCAGTTACATAGAAACGTAGTTTATCCATTTTTATCTTAGCAATGCTTTTAATTGGTAAGCTATAACCAATTGTAAGGTTATTAATCCTTAAGAATGAACCATCTTCAATAGCCCATGAGTGCGGATAGAATGCACCGGCACTTTTTAATGGTTGCCAGATAGTTGCATTTGCATTTAATGCAGTTAATTGATCAGGAGCAATGCCATACACATTACCACTATTCACCCATTGTGCTGTTTCGCCTGTTGGTGTCACTACTTTCCAACGGTTAGCCATAATGGTCAGCATATTTGAGTTATTTGAATAACCATTAGTAAATTCAATTTTATTGGCATTATAAACATCATTGCCATAAGAGAAGTTCATGAATAAACTCATGTCCCAGTTTTTATAACTGAATTGCTGACTTAAACCTCCTGTAAATTTAGGTGTAGGATTTCCTATGATCGTACGGTCATTGACTAAATCAATTACACCATCAGTATTCAAATCTTTAAATTTGATAGAACCTGGCTGAACCGGACCTATTATACCAGCATTACTAACTACACCTGTTTTTAAAGTATAAATTCCATTGTTATAATTGAAATCACTCACTTGATAAAAACCATCTGTTACCAAGCCATACATAGAGCCTACAGGGGAGCCAATCTTTTCTATATAATCAGTTGGTTGGCCAGAAACACCCCAACTAGGTGATGGGAAAAATGATTCCTGATCCTTGCCTAATGCAACAACCTTATTTGTATTGAATGAGATATTGAAGTTGGCATTCCAGTTAAAACCATTCGGTTTTCTCATAATAGCTGTGTTAAGTTGTACCTCAACACCTTTATTAGAAGTCTTTCCTATGTTTTGTATTTGTTCTGAATATCCGAAAGTAGAAGCTACTGGAACTTTTAGTAAGAGGTCCTTTGAACTATTACTATAATAATCTACACTCAGATCAACTCTCTTGTTGAACATTGTAATGTCGATACCAAAATTCCGGCTTACTGTTGATTCCCATTTTAAATTATTATTTACCAAACCTCCTGAGTAGTAAGCAAGGATAGCCTGATTATTTAATCCATAAAAATATCTTCCATCATTACTGAAAGTGGTCAGATATAGATAATCATCAATACGGTTATTTCCAATTGAGCCTATACCTGCACGGAATTTAAAATCGTTGATGAAGTTGACATTTTCCATAAATTTCTCACTCTTGATTCTCCAGGCAAATGAACCAGCAGGGAATGTTCCCCATTTATTACCGGGTCCGAATTTAGACGCACCATCTCTCCGAATGTTGAAAGAGAAAAGGTATTTGTCAAGTAAGGAATAATTTACCCTTCCGAAGAAAGACAAATTGGTATATCTGCTTTCGTATGCTTTGGGGTATCCTGTAAATAATGTTGCTACACTTGTTTGTTTAAATGCTTCCGAATATGAAATAAAGGATGGATAATCTCTGTATAAGCTGGAATGCGATTTGCCTTTAAGATCATAGGTTTCCTGACCAATAAGAAAATCGAAATTGTGTTTTCCTTTATAATTTTTAATAGAGTAGGTTAATACGTTTGAGTTTGTAATGGTATTTGTCTCCGATGTATCCAAACGGGCAATTGGTTTAGCCCCTCCTGCGATTATCGAATAAGGAGTGATGGTATCATAAAATTGTCTATCAGTTCTATCACTTTTTATATAACCAAAAGTTGATTTAAAAGTTAGATTTTTTATGATTGTGTACGTAAGATTCGCTGTAACGTTAAAGGTGTTAGTTGTTTTTCTCCTGTATTCTGAATTTGCCAATTGAATTGGATTAGTCAGGTTTAAACCATTTCCAACATTAGGGTCTGCTATCGGGTCAGCATCATCAATATCCTGATTTGCAGATAAGAAAGGTCTGTACTTTACGGCATTTCTTAAACGGTTATAAGCGGATCCTTTTTCATCCGATACGCCGGCACCTTCCACATTTTGAGTCGTATATCTTACTGAAGCTCCTGCTTTTAAATTTTTAGAAATTTTATAATCGCCTTTAAAGCTTAATAAATGTCTTTTGTAATTGGAGTTGATAACAATGGCTTTTTCATTGTTATAAGTGTAACCAAAATTATAATTGAATAGCTTTGTGCCACCCGTTACACCTAAATTATGAGTAGTGGTAACACCCGTTCTGCCAAAATTCTCTTCTTGCCAATCTACTTTGTCAATGTTTTTATAAACATTCAACGTATCCCATGTATGTCCAAAATTGTTTGTAAAACTTGTGCTATCTGAATTGCTTCCTCTGGATCTTTCTGATTGATAAAAAACAAAATCATAAGGATCAAGAACGTTCAATTTATTGGCAAGTGACCTAACTCCTACAAAACCATTGTAAGAAATTTTTGCTTTTCCTTGTCTTCCGCTTTTTGTGGTAATAATAATAACACCATTGCCACCTCTTGCGCCATAGATAGCGGTTGCAGCAGCATCTTTTAAAACATCTATCGAAAGAATATCCTGTGGTGACAAAAATGATAATGCATTTTCCATTTGTACACCATCAATAACATATAGAGGCGAATTGTCGCCAGTTATAGACATACCGCCTCTTACTCGGATTGAAACATCTGCATCGGGAGATCCTTCAGAAGTAGTTGCAGTAACACCTGCTAATCTTCCATTTAAAGCTTCAGCTGCAGAGTTGATAGGGATATCTTTTAATTCTTTGGCACCTACAGAAGAAACAGAAGCAAGTAGATCCCTTCTTTTTACTGTCTGATAACCAATAACAACAACATCATCTAATCCTTTAGCTTCAGCAACTAATTCAATATTAATTGTGGATTTACCTGTAACGGAAACTTCTTGAGTTGTAAATGAAATACCTGAAAACACTAAAATAGTATTGTTGTCAGGAACGGCAATTTTAAAATTACCTTCATTGTCTGTTGTTGTCGCTGTTCTACTTCCTTTTACTGTTACCGTTATACCGGACACAGCTTGTTTGTTTTCGGAAGAAGTTACTTTACCAGTTATTTGTTTTCCTTGAGCTAAAAGTTGGCTTTGAAAAGCAAATAGCATAAACAGCAAGCAGATTCCCGTTAGTTTAAGCATTCTTGTCATAATTGTGATTTTGATAAAAGCTTTAATAATTGTTAAATAAAATAATGCCCTGATTTATTACTGAGAGAATTAATTATCGAATTTCCTATTGGTGTAACAGAGGGGTTTGTTTTTGAGAGTTTGAAAGTCCTTAGTAAAAAATTTGAAATTTGGAAACTAATTGAAAGTCTTGCTGAATTGACATCATGCAAATGCCAACATTCCCAAATGAATATATTTTGTTTTCTTTTCATTCCGCAAGCAAATTTCGTTAAGCAACCACTATCTGAAACAGATTATTGAGTCAATCATTCCGAATAGCTTCAACAATTCTACACAATACTTCGTTGTAACAGAGTGATTTAGAGAAGTTTTTTTACGCAATCGTTCCCGGTAACGATGCCTTTTAAGGCTTAAAATTAAAACCATATTAAAGTAAATGAATAAAGTAAAAAATCAAGAAAACTTATCAAAACCTATTTCTATTGAATTTAAAAAAAAGCGATAGAAAATATTAAATGATGGCTATGGTCTTAAATTGAAAAACAATACATTAGGACCTTAAAAAAAGGTAACTTTAATATCTCTTTAAACATAAAACTCTAAAAGGGTTGCCTGTAAAATGAAGTTCGAAGCCGTAACCATAAAAGATATAGCAAAAGCATTGGGGTTCTCAACCTCCACGGTGTCCAGGGCATTACGAGACAGTCATGAAATCAGCGCTGAAACGAAAAGAATTGTTTTGGAATATGCTGAGAAAATAAATTATAAGCCAAACCCTATAGCTTTAAGTTTGAAAGAACGAAGAAGCCGTTCTATAGGAGTGGTGGTTTGTGAAATTGCCAATAGCTTTTTTTCTCAGGTGATTAATGGTATTGAATCCATTGCTTATAATAATGGTTATAATGTGATTATTGCTCAAAGTATGGAATCGTTTGATAGAGAACTCTTGAATCTTCAATACCTGACCTCTCGTTCTATAGATGGGTTGATCATTTCTGTTTCAACAGAAACAACAGATTTCAGCTATATGAAAGAATTGTATGATAAAAAAATGCCGATTGTATTCTTTGATCGGATCGTTGACGAAATAGAAACGCACAAAGTAGTTGCTGATAGTTATAAAGGTGCTTATAATGCAACAAAACATTTAATCGATTGCGGTTATAAAAGGATTGCTGCAATTTCCAATCCTGAATTAGTTTCAATTTCAAGAGAAAGGTTAGCAGGATATAAAACAGCTTTGAATGATCATGGAATTGAAGCAGATGAATCATTGGTTAAATATTGCCAGCATGGGGGAATGATTTTTTCTGAAGTGCAAAAAGTAGTGAATGAATTGCTGGAAGAGCCCAACCCTCCGGATGCCTTTTTTACAGCAGCAGATAAACTAACCACCAATTGTTTACGAATTTTTAAAGCAAAGGGAATAGTAGTTCCCAACGATATAGGTTTAATGGGTTTTTCTAATTCAGATCTGGCAGAGTTAATTGAACCTTCATTATCGGTGATCAGACAACCGGCATTTGAAATGGGAGAAGTGGCCACTAATTTACTAATTCA
>JAHEMM010000031.1 GCA_024643655.1 Chitinophagaceae bacterium
GCAGAGTTAGAAATTCCAACTTTTGTCTCCCATAAATTCGATTCGCTTTTATACAAAGTCAACTCTTCCTTAAGCTTATTTAAATCTCGGGAAAAGAGTAGTTGTAAGCTTTTAATAACCATTATAATAAATATTAATAAGTCGATTTTCTATTTACCATTTCATAAATAGCTTCTTGGGCGGCTAGTGCCGGTTTGTTATTTAGAATTCGTTCATTATTTAATTCGGCATTTACATAAACAGCTTTACGATTGTCATTCAATTGCAATTGCAATATCTGATTCAACTCTTCACCCATTGTAGTATCGTAAATTGGGAAAATTACTTCTACCCTACTGTGTAAGTTTCTATTCATCCAGTCGGCGCTCCCCATATAATACTTTGGATTACCATTGTTATGAAAGACAAATACTCTGGCATGCTCCAGATAACGATCGACAATACGGGTAACAGTAATATTTTCACTCAATCCACTTATTCCAGGAGCAAGGGCACAGATACTTCGGACAATTAATTGCACTTTTACACCGGCTCTACTTGCATCATATAGCTTTTCAATCATTGCTCTCTCCTGTAAATTATTAAGTTTGATAATTATACCGGCAGGTTTGCCTTTTTTAGCATTCTTAATTTCCCGGTCAATTAATTTTTCAAACCGCTTGATCATATTGAACTGTGAAACCAGTAAGTGCCGGAAAGGGATCTTCATATAATCATTCGGTTGTTTACGGCTTTGCAGATAGTCAAATAGCCACATTAACTCAATGCCCATTTCCTTGTTACTAGTTAACATTGCATGATCTGTATAAAATCGTCCGGTAGTTTCATTGAAATTTCCGGTACCCATAAACGAAAAATATTTCCAGTCCTTCCCATCTTCTTTCTTAATTAAAGCAACTTTTGCATGAACCTTCAATCCAGGAATACTGTTGATAATTTTAATACCAGCTGCTTTCATCCGCTTGCTCCACTTAATATTGTTAGCCTCGTCAAACCGGGCTTTCAATTCAACAAACACAGTTACTTTTTTCCCATTTTTAGCAGCACTGATTAGTGCATTGACAATATGGGAATCCGCAGCGACCCGGTAGAGTGTAATATATATTTCTTTTACAGTAGGATCAATAGCTGCCTCATTGAAAAAACGAAGAATATAATTATACGTATGATAAGGAAGATGTAACATCTTCTCGCTTTCACTTATACTTTCAAAAATGGAATGGTGATTATCGAATCCAGGATGAGCAATCGATGGCCATGAAGGATAAGAAAGTTTTCCTTTTAAAGGGTTAGGCAGGCTACCAAGATCTTTTAAATTATGATAGCGGCCACCTGCAAGCATTTCTTCATTACGTAATACTAAATAGTTTTGTATAAAATTTTTCACCTCCTCAGGCATCGTTTCATCATATAATAATCGAGTAGCATTTCCTGCTTCTCTTTTTATAAGTTGTTTTTCAATTTTTTCAGAAATGTCACCAATAAACTCATCTTCAATATTCATTTCAGCATCTCGGGTAAGTTTTACACTCCATGCTCCATGTAGTGTAAACCCAGGAAAGACTTCCTGAAGATTTTCCCGAATAACATCATCAAGAAAAAGAATATAATGATCATCTCCCAACATTGCATGTTCTGAGAAACGGGGAAGATTTGCGGAAGGAATATTTAATAACCCATATTGATGTTTGTCCGGCAAATCCGAAGATTCAAAATCAATAATAAAATATAATGCATTATTCTCTAAAAAAATAGTGGACTGATTGTCCTTCCCTAAAATAATTGGTTGTAAAAATGATAATACTTTAGAGAGGAAATATTCTCTTGATGATTCTAAATGTTCCTTACGAATGGGTTCGTTATAATAAAGACAAATATTATTGAATCGTAATTCTGGTATGATTTGATTTTTCAAAATACTTCCAAACTCTTCTAAATGTTTCTGCACTTCAGTTTGTACTAATTGAACAAGATTTTTTGGATATTCATCTCTGATCGAAACTTTTTTTGATGGTATACTTGTTAATGCAAATATAGAAGGCATCCTAACTCTAAAAAATTCATCAAGATTGGAAGAAAATATAGAGAGAAATGAAATCCGGCTATATAATGGAACAGATTTATCCGCTGCTTCCATCAGCACTCTTTGGTTAAAACTTAGCCAGCTAAGATCCCGGTTTAAGAATGTACTTTTATTGTCAGCCATGGAAAAATATTGAGGTTTAGGTTTATAAACTAAGATACTGTTTTTTAAGGTCCTAGAAAGAATATGAAAGAAAAGATTTGAACCCGATGTCACAATCTTGATGAATAAACTCAACTATTAATCTGCGCTTATCCATCTGACTTTTAAATTACTTGCTTTCTTTTTTTCCAGTAAATTTAATTTTAATATTGTAGTATGACAAAAACAAGAGTAGAAGCCTTTAGCGATGGAGTAATCGCCATCATAATAACGATAATGGTTCTTGAAATGAAAGTTCCGCATGAGGCTAGTTGGGAAGCTTTGGAAAAATTATGGCCAGTTTTTGTAAGTTATATTTTTAGTTTTTTAATGCTTGGTATTTACTGGGGTAATCATCATCATCTTGTTCACTCTATAAAGGAAGTAAATGGCGGTGTAATGTGGGCAAATCTCCATTTGCTGTTTTGGCTATCACTGATACCTTTTGCTACCGGCTGGATGGGCGAAAATCATTTTGAAGCAAAGACTGTTGCTGTATATGCCATATTACTTAACCTATGTGGAGTGGCCTATTATATTCTTTTAAAAGTAATTCAAAATTGTAATAGAAATAACGAGGTCTTCCATCATGTACTGGAAAAACAATCGAAGAAAGGGATGTTGTCCTTATTACTTTATACCTTGGCTATTCCAGCAGCTTTTTTACATCCGGCTATTGCTGGCGGACTTTTTATTATTGTTGGTATTTTATGGCTGATACCTGATAGAAATATTGAAAATGCTGCAAAGGACCTTTAATCTACAACTTCGCCTTCCAAATCGTAATCGTATGCTTTTGTAATTTTCACATTGACAAATTCACCAATTGGTAATTTCTTTTTGGAATGAATAACCACTTCGTTATCCACTTCTACTGAATCAAATTCAGTTCGGCCAAGGTAACGGCCTGCTTCTTTTTTATCAATTAAAGTTTTAAACGTTTTCCCAATTTTTTCTTGATTCAATTCAAGTGATATTTCCTGCTGCACTTCCATAATCTCTTGTGCTCTTCTTTCTTTTTCTTCTTCAGGCACATCGTCTGTTAAGGCAAATCCGCTAGTTCCTTCTTCATGGCTGTAAGTAAATATTCCAACCCTGTCAAATCGTTGTTTCACCAAAAACTCTTTTAGCTCTTCTACATCATCTTGTGTTTCACCGGGGAAACCGGCAATCAAAGTTGTACGCAAACAGATACCCGGAACTTTTTGACGAATTGCCGCCGTTAAATCCTCCATCTCTTCTCTGGTAATTTGCCGCTTCATTGCTGCCAGCATATTATTAGCTGCATGTTGCAAAGGCATATCCAGATAGTTACAGATATTATCCCGTTCAACAATTGCATCTAAAATATCCATAGGAAATTTAGACGGATATGCATAATGCAAACGAATCCATTCTAATCCTTTTACATCTGATAATCGACGAAGTAAATCTGGTAACATTCTTTTTTTGTAAATATCCAGGCCGTAATAGGTTAGTTCCTGTGCAATTAACATTATTTCTTTTACGCCTTTCTTTACCAGCCCTTCTGCTTCTTTCACCAATTCATCCAATGGCTTGCTTACATGCTGACCTCTCATTAATGGGATAGCACAAAAAGCACAGGTACGATTACATCCTTCGGAAATTTTGAGATAAGCATAATGTTGTGGTGTAGCCAGTAATCGTTCGCCTATTAATTCTGTTTTATAATCTGCTTCAAATTGCTTTAAGATCATGGGCAATTCCATTGTACCAAAAAAAGCATCCACTTCTGGAATTTCTGCTTCGAGGTTTTGTTTATATCTTTCACTTAAGCAACCCGTCACATAAACTTTATCCAGTTTCCCTCTTTTCTTTAATTCTACCTGGTCGAGAATAGTATTGATACTTTCTTCTTTTGCCTTTTCAATAAAGCCGCAGGTATTCACCACAACAATATTGTGATCAGATTTTTTATTCTCATGCACCACATCAATCTCGTTGGCGATTAGCTGACCACTCAACACTTCACTATCCACCATATTCTTACTGCACCCGAGGGTAATGATATTTACTTTGTCCTTATGTAGCTTTTTTGTCTTCACTATACGTCTTTCTTTTCTAAATTAAATAAGCTATCTACAAACTCATGTTTATCAAATACCAATAAGTCTTCCATTTTTTCACCTACACCTATAAACTTTACCGGTATTTTAAACTGATCAGTTATTGCTAATACTACACCGCCCTTTGCAGTACCATCCAATTTTGTAATGGCTAATGCTGAAACATCTGTAGTGGCAGTAAAATGTTTTGCCTGCTCCAATGCATTTTGGCCAGTACTTCCGTCCAGCACTAATAATACTTCATGTGGTGCATCTGGGATCGTTTTCTGGATGACTCTTTTAATCTTTCCTAACTCATCCATCAGGTGAGCTTTGTTGTGTAATCGACCAGCAGTATCAATTAACACTACATCAGTTTGTTTAGATACTGCACTTTGAACGGTATCAAAAGCAACGGCAGCCGGATCACTACCCATTGCTTGTTTAACTATTGGCACTCCTACTCTTTCGCTCCAAATGGTTAGCTGGTCAACCGCTGCGGCACGGAATGTATCGGCTGCACCCAGCAAAACACTCTTACCTGCTTTCTTAAAATTATAAGCTAATTTACCGATGGTAGTTGTTTTCCCTACGCCATTAACACCTACAACTAATATAATATATGGTTTTGAAGGAAGCTCAGAATCGAATGCGTAACTGTTTGATTCTGGTGCATCTATTAACAATTCTTCAATTTCCTCCTGAAGCATTTTATTCAATTCTTCTGCATTCAGGTATTTATCCCTTGCTACTCTTTTTTCAATTCGTTCGATGATGCGAACAGTGGTTTCTATACCAACATCGGCTCCAACTAATGCTTCTTCCAGATTGTCCAACACTTCTTCATCTACTGTGCTTTTACCTGCAATTGCTTTTGTTATTTTGGCAAAGAAACCTTCCTTGGTTTTTTTCAAACCCTCGTCAAGACTTTCCTTTTCTTTTTTCCCGAATAGTTTATTAAAGAATCCCATAATACTTAAGTAAATAATGAATAGTCAACTATGAATGAATTTAAAATTCCCATTTATTGGCAATTCACTAAACTCTAATTTAAACAACAAAAGCCATCCGTTATATCACGAATAGCTTTTTAAATTTTTACAACACAAAATTATTTCTGAGCGAGGAAATCTTTCACTTTATCCTTGTGAACCATTTGCTCTTTAAAAGTGTAAGCACCAGTTTTGGGACTACGTACAGCTTTAATTACTTTAGAATAATTCTTTGCTTCTGCTGCTGATTTAGGATCTTTCTTGATCGCCGTTTTTGCTGCTTTTGCCATGATTACTTAATTTCTTTATGAACGGTTACTTTTTTTAGAATCGGGTTGAACTTTTTAAGCTCCAATCTTTCTGGATTGTTTTTCTTGTTTTTTACCGTAATGTAACGGCTGGTGCCTGGCTGACCACTTGTTTTGTGCTCAGTACACTCCAGAATTACCTGTACACGGTTTCCTTTCTTTGCCATGATTATTAAACTTTAAAACGTTTAGATTTTTTCTCCTTTAGCTCTCAATTGTTTTACTACACTCATCAAACCATTTTTGTTGATAGTGCGCATAGCATCTGTTGTTAGCTTCAGTGTTATCCACTTATCTTCTTCTACCAGATAAAATTTCTTTTTCTGCAAATTAGGCAGAAAACGACGCTTTGTTTTAATATTTGAGTGAGAAACCTTGTTTCCTACTATCGGCGTTTTACCTGTTACTTGACATACTCTAGCCATGATTGATACAAAATTTTGGACGGCAAAGGTAGGGGTTTAATTATAGAAAAAAGTATGAATACATAAGTATTTTACCATTTTTCCTAACAGTATGTGGAAAGACACTAATTTTTGGGTTACAAGCCTAAAATTATACCATAATTGGCCTTTTTTAAATAGGCATCAAAATAAGGTTCAAGCAAACATTTAAGAACTTTAGTTTATTGCCAACTTTTGCTGAATGACTGTTTTACAGTAGTTTCGCAACTCTTTATTACTAGATTCTCAATTAAAAAATTTTCAATCTTTATGGCATACGATGTAGTAGTTCTCGGAAGTGGTCCTGGCGGATATGTAGCTGCAATCAGGGCATCTCAATTAGGTTTTAAAGTAGCAGTTATTGAAAAAGAAAGCCTCGGTGGTATTTGCCTCAACTGGGGTTGTATACCCACTAAAGCATTATTAAAAAGTGCACAGGTTTTTGAAGATATCAAGCATGCTGCCAGTTATGGCATCGAAGCGAGTGGAACACCGAATTTTGAAAATATTGTAAAGAGAAGTCGAGGTGTCGCCGATAAAATGAGTAAAGGCGTTCAGTACTTAATGAAAAAGAATAAGATTGAGATTATTATGGGCTTTGGCAAATTGGTTGCAAAAGGCAAAATTGATGTAACCGATAAAGACGGCAAGCAACAAACAATAGAAGCAAAGCATATCATTATTGCAACTGGAGGCCGAAGCCGTGAATTACCTTCTATGAAATTTGATGGCAAAAAAATAATTGGTTATCGAGAAGCAATGGTATTACCGGAAATACCAAAATCAATGATAATCGTTGGAAGTGGCGCTATCGGTGTTGAATTTGCTTATGTTTATAATAGCATGGGAACAAAAGTTACCATCGTAGAATTCCTGCCAAGAATTGTTCCGGTAGAAGATGAAGATATTTCCAAAGAATTGGAAAAAAGTTATAAGAAGAATGGTATTACTATAATGACAAGTAGTGAAGTTACTTCTGTTGACACATCGGGTAATGGAGTAAAAGCTAAAGTAAAAACTGCTAATGGTGAAGTAGAATTAGATGCTGACATTTTACTAAGTGCAGTTGGTGTAACAGCCAATATTGAAGGAATTGGTTTGGAGACTTTAGGTGTAAAAACCGATAAAGGAAGAATCCTTGTTGATAAGTATGGACAAACAAATATTCCGGGTATTTATGCTATTGGCGATTGCTCACCTGGTCAGGCATTGGCCCACGTAGCCAGTAAAGAAGGAATTGTATGTGCGGAGTCTATTGCTTATAACGAAAATAAATATCACCATCAGCCAGAGGCAATTGATTATAATAATATCCCTGGTTGCACCTATTGTGTTCCTGAAATTGCATCTGTCGGATATACAGAGAAGCAAGCAAAAGAACAAGGCTATGAAGTAAAAGTGGGTAAGTTTCCATTAAGTGCCAGTGGTAAAGCATCTGCTGCCGGACACACAGAAGGTTTTATAAAAGTTATTTTTGATGCTAAATATGGCGAGTGGTTAGGCACTCACATGATTGGTTATAATGTAACTGAAATGATTTCAGAAACAGTAACAGCCAGAAAATTAGAAACAACATATCATGAAGTGCTGAATGCAATTCATCCTCATCCAACAATTAGTGAAAGCATTAAAGACGCAATTGAAGTTGCGTATGGCGAGGCAATCCATATTTAATAAAGGATTCTAAAATTAAAAAAGGATTACAAGCTACTTTGTAATCCTTTTTTAATTAGCAAAAAATGCCGGCTAAGAAAAATTTCAATGCCGGCTAATTATTTTAATTACTTAATTTAAAACTTCACTTTAAACTCCAGTTTCTCTGGGTGATCGAAGAAATCATCGATATCAACTTTTACAGTAAGTTTCATTTTATCATCAGAGAGTTTTGCATTTTTACCTTCTACTTTTTCTGCAGGCCTTGGCAAATTGATAATTAAAGTTGACGTCACAGGAATTCCCATTGAAGATGCCTGTTTTATTCCAGCCAGATATTCATCACTTTCAGCTTTTGCATACTTCTCTTTATTGATTGTTCTCTCAATTTTATCATCAGTAAATTTGATGTCGAAATAATCATCAAATGAAGTAGCATCCGGCATTTCGCCCATCCCCTGCATCCCCTCTCCTGCATCACCCATTGGAGAATTAGCCATTTGATCTTTTATAGCAGAACCAATTACTTTATTTGATAATTTATTCAATTGAACAAT
Organism: Chitinophagaceae bacterium; assembly: GCA_024643655.1. Classification (GTDB taxonomy): domain Bacteria; phylum Bacteroidota; class Bacteroidia; order Chitinophagales; family Chitinophagaceae; genus JJ008. Next base: position 8,244 of record JAHEMM010000031.1, read on the forward strand.
TTGATCAGGATTGGAAAACGGGAAAAATATCTTAGTATTAAATTGTTCATCAGCAAGACTCATTTTAAGTGTCATTGTACCATCTTTCATTAGTGCTTTTTCATCAGTTGTTACGTTTTGAGCAGTATCAATCATTCCTATTATGGCTATTGTTGTATCCACTTTTTTCCCACCCATTTTCTCCATTTGATCACCTCCACCCATATTCTTTGCCATTCCCAAAATAACTCCCATATCACTTGTAGTACTTATGGTACCGGTACCATCCGCTTTTAAGGTTATTTCCTGTACAGTTTCCAGACAACTGGTTAAAAGAATCACTGTAGCTGATAAAAACGTAATTATTACTTTTTTCATTTTTTAATTTTAATGATAACTGGATGTGGGTTATAGTTGAAAAGTTGCACAAAATAAGTGGTTTATAAATATCACCTGTCATTTATCAGGTAATTATTTTTACAACCATCTCCTTCAAAAGCGAAGCATCTTCTGTTTTAGAATTTCCTATTCCAACACTTTTCAAATTATAGTGATGGAGTAAGATTAAGGCTTTCTCTATTCCCGGGTATGTATATAACTTTGCTGCTTGCAAATAGTCTTTCACGAAGAATGGATTGACTCCAATTGTAGTTGCTATGGCCCTTTCATCTTGCGAACCAGCTCCAAAAATCATAAAAACTTTACTATAAAAACTATACAAAGAAGGCAGTATCATTTGAATAGGTGCAGCTTTTGGATTAGCTTCAAAATGCTGGATAATTTTGATACTTCGGGCAAGATTTTTTGAAGCGAGTGCAGATTGTAATTCAAATACATTGTACTCTTTACTAACACCTATATATTTTTCTATATCGTCTTCTGTGATTTTCTTTTGAGCACCTAAATTGACTGAAAGCTTATCAATTTCATTTTCAATTCTTTTCAAGTCGTTTCCAATATGGTCAACTAATAATGCAAGTCCTTTGGGAGAGATCGTTAACCCTTTTGTTTGCAAAAGTTCCTGTGTCCATTGTGGCAACTCCTTGTCATACATTTTTTTAGTAGTTACAAGTACTCCTTTTTCTTTGACCAACTTGGCAAATTTCTTTCTGGCATCTAGTTTTTTCTCCTTGTATGAAACAACAAAAATGGTTGACGATAAAGGGTTGTCAATATACGATTCAAGTTTTTCAACATCCCTCATTTGCTGGGCCTCTTTTAATAGTACAACCTGTCGTTCTGAAAACATGGGATACCTTTTACAGGCATTAATAATATCTGTCCAATTTGCATCTTTACCATAAAAAACAGTAAGATTAAAAGAGGTTTCGCTTTCGACTAGGATTTGTTTTTCAGCATAGTCAATTGCTTTGTCAATAAAGAATTCCTCCTCGCCTTCAAACCAATAAACGGGTTTAAAAGAACCATTTTTCCATTCATTAATTATTTTGTCAACACTCATAAGCCACTAAGATACAAGCTTTGAAAACCGATTTTAATGAAAAAAGAGAATTCAAAATAAAAATTAATTCAATTTTGGCACGGTTTTCGAAAATTCCTGTTAAGAAATATGATTTTTAACAGGTTTTCGTATTCATTCCTCTAATTATGTATAATTATGTATTTACTTTGCACTGTTTTAAAACCCAGTTAAAGACCTATTATAAACCTATAATTTAAAATTTTTATGACAAACACAAATTATCCTTCTGCATCAACTACAACTCCTTCAAATCCACCAAAAAGCAATAACACAAAAAATATAATTATTGGAGTACTTGCAGCATGTCTTTTAGGATCATGGGGTTATTTACTTTGGGATAAAAATAAATCCACAGAAAAAATTGATCAACAACAAGCTCAAATTACTACTCAGGATTCTGAACTTACCGATGTACGCCAGGAATTTGACAATGCATTGGCCAGGCTTGATTCTGTTACTGGAGCTAATAATAATTTAAGCGGAGAAAATGCAAACCTTAAAGCTCAATTCAATAAAGATATTGAAGCTAAAAAGGCAGAAATCAGAAAAATATTAAATGATAAAAATGCCACTCAGTCCCAATTAAATAAAGCAAAATCAATGATTGCTGAACTTAATTCAAGAATCAGTGTGATGGAAGAAGAGATAACAAAGTTGACAGGCGAAAATCAGGAATTGACCGCTTCAAATACTACTTTAAAATTGCAAAAAGCAGATCTTGAAACAAACCTGGCAACATCAAAAACTGAAAAAGAGAGTTTGGAAAAAACGGTAGATATCGCTTCAACTTTTACTGCATCCAATATTCAGGTTGTACCAATTAATGAAAAGAAAAGTGGAAAAGAGAAAACTACTACGACAGCAAAAAGAGTTGACAAACTTGTAGTCTCTTTTGATGTCGAAAATAGAATCGCTGTTTCCGGACCAACAGACATGTATCTAATTGTAACCGCTCCAGATGGTAAAGTAATATCAGAAGGAAATATTTTAAATACCAGAACAGACGGAGATAAAAAATTTACAGCAAAAATTCCAGTAAACTATGTTCAAGGAACTCGTAAGTCTCTACAGTTTCCAATTTCACAACCAGATTTTGTAACAGGAGATTATAAAATTGAAATTTACCATAACGGTTTTAAAATTGGAGAAGGAATAAGGAGTTTGAAAAAGGGTGGCTTATTTGGATAACACCTATACAATTTTTTAGAAACCCATCCAGCAAAAGCATGTGGATGGGTTTTTTGTTTTAATGAATTCGACTTGGCCAATATGATCCATAATCGACTAATTAAAAGCTTACTTAAACACATGTTTTGCACATATTAAAATCTAAAGACATTTCATTCTAATTACTCTCTCTCAATGATGTAATTTTATATCAATTAAAAAATGTGCCCCCATGCGTATTAAATACTTGCATTGCTTTATCTTATTTTATTGTTTATTCTTTTGTTCTCTTACAGGGATTGCTCAAAACAATGTAACTGTTAAGTACAACAACTCTTCTATATATACAGGTATAGAAGTTGGTTCTAAAGGAGTAAAAATGAGTATAATTGAAATGAAAAAAAATGCGCAAAAAAGTGGCGCATTAAACATTATCAAAGACACTTCTGTAAATACTGATTTTATTAGTTTTTCTGACGCTACTTTTTCTGCTACTTTAGAAGGCTTTACTGGTTTATTTAAGAAAGCTCTTGATGAATACCAGGTTCCGTCAAATCAAATATTTACTGTCATAAGTAGCGGCGTTAAAATGCAGGCAGAGAAGGATGAGAAAACTGCATGGGTTCAAAAACTTATTGATTCATTTCGAATCAATATCAAAGAACCTGGTCGTGTAGTAGAAGTTGTAGATGTAGAAAAAGAAGCTATGCTTTCTCATCTTGGTATAGTTCCAGAATCGAGAAGGTACTCTACTTTTCTATTTGATATTGGAAGTGGAAATACAAAAGGTGGCTTTTTCCCATATGGCGATACAAGAACCTTCAAATTATTTCAACTTAATTGGGGCACAAAAAGTGTTGCCAACGCTACAGAAAAAAGATGTGAAGATGATCACAGTCTAATCAATTATAATAAACATTTATTCAGAGTTTTAGGTGGTGCTGAACAAAAAGATATTATTTATGAAGTAAACGCAAGTGGCGCATATCCATTGAGTGATAATATTGCAGTTAGTGGAGGAATAGCATGGGCAATTGCAACATTAACTCATCCAGAATTAATTGACAATCCGATTGTTTCAGTAAGTTATGATGAAGTAAAGAAATTTGCTGAAAAAGCTTACAATAACTATAAAGCACTGTCACCAGCATTCCTTTCAACCAATGTAAACAGAACTGCAGAAAAAGAGAAAATTAATAAGCAAGTTACAACAGTGCACAAAGTTTTTGACCAAAAGGCTTTGATGGCTGGCGCTGGTTTATTGTTAAAGATCATGCGACAATTCGAATCAGCATTCGCAACAAAACATTTCTATCTGGTAAAAAATGGACAGGTAGGTTGGGTTTCTGCATATGTAGATCAAACCATATCAAAATAAATAATACTAATCTTAAAAAGTGCAAAACCCCTTCTAAGTTGTTTCACTTTATCAAATACTGTACGTAACAGATGCAAAACACACGGACCCTATTGTTAATATTACTTTCTATTGGATTAACCGGCACTTGGATCTATCATCTATATGACAAAACAAAATACAGTAAAAAAAGAACTGAAATTTATATAAAAGATTCTATCGCTGTTGCAGAAGCAGTAGAAGATTCATTACATAAAATATATTCATCTACAATTGACATACTAGATGCACAATTAGATTCGACAAAGAACTCAACAGGTATTTTAAAAACTGAGCTCAGCAATAAAATAGCTGAAATCAATCGACTTAAATATGAGATCAGCGCTATACTCAAAAAAAATAATTTAAAAAAAGAAGATATTGAAATTGCAAGAAAAAAAAGCAACGAATTACAACAACTAGTACAAACTTTAAAAAGTGCAAACAATACTATTGAAGAAGAAAAACGACAAATAAGTGCCGTATTGGATAATGTAACAGAACAAATGAAAGGCCTAGAAGGAAATGTACAGCAGTTAACAAAAGAAAATAAAATACTTTCTGAAAAAATAACTGCAGCCTCTGCCTTTAATGCTCTTAACGTTTCATTATTACCAGTAACACTAAAAAACAACCGTGAACGGGAAACTAATGATGCAAATAAAGTAACCAAGCTTATTATTTCATTTGCAGTTCAAAATAATATTATCGAGGAAACAGATGCAGAAGTCTTTGTAATCGTAACACAACCTGATGGCTCTGTTTTAAAAAGCGATGTTTGGGAAGCATTTTCAATTGATACTAAAAGTGAAGGCAAAAAAAGTTATACCCGTAAAGTTCGTTTTGAATATGAAAAAGGAGAAAGAAAAAACCTGATTTTTTCTTTAAATGCGGACGACTACATGAAAGGTAATTACAAATTACAAGTTTATCATAAAGGATATATGATTGGACAAACAACTAAAACGCTGAATTAACATTCAAGTTTTTCAAGTTAACTTATTGGATGATTAGACTTTTTGTCATTTTCATTATTGTGCTTTTATATGTGATTAAAATAAAACAATTACCAGCTGCAATAAATGGATGCCAGTGTAAGTAATTTTGATTCCTTTTCAATCCAAATTCCTTTCCCAAAGATCCATAGCTCTGCCTAATTGAATAGCTTAAAAATATAATCCCCATCATTAAATTTCTCACAATTAATATTTGCCTATTGGCATAGATTCTTCTTCTTCTTCTTTATTTTTATCAATTTTATGCTGAGGTTTTGCTTTAGTTAATAGCTGTGCACTTTCGACCAGCCTAATAAATTCTGACCTATATCCTTCTTCGTCATTTCCTCTTGCTTTACGGGCAAGATTTAATACAGCATCATATGAAGCTTCAGACTTAAATTCAGAATCACGGAGAAGCATTCCAAACTGTGCAACGGCCGCAGCAAAACGGAAATTGTCAGATGTATTAGATATGGCTATTTGCTTATCTAAAACAGGATGCTCAATTAATTTACTAACCTCGCCATCAGGAGCTTTGTATCTGAACTTTACTGTAAGTAATTCTTGTGTGTGATTGGTCTTGCTTAAAGGCGTAATATCTTTTTGATATTTCAATGCATCTACATCTTTAAGAAAATGACTCTTCACTCCTATCGGAATTACTTCATATATAGCTGTGACAGTATGACCACTTCCTAATTCGCCTGCATCTTTTTTATCGTCATTAAAATCTTCTTTCGCCAACATTCTGTTTTCATAACCAATTAATCGATAACCCTGAACTTTAGCGGGATTAAATTCAATCTGCAACTTCACATCTTTTGCAATTGTAAAGAGTGTTCCGCCAAATTCATTTACCAACACTTTTTTTGCTTCGCTGACACCATCTATATAAGCATGATTCCCGTTTCCTTTGTCAGCCAGCTTTTGCATTTTTGCATCCTGATAATTACCCATACCATAACCAAGAATAGTTAAGAACACTCCGCTCTTTCTTTCGATTTCAATTAAACGCTCCATCGCATCGTCACTGCTTTCTCCTACATTAAAATCACCATCACTACACAGTATAACTCGATTATTACCATTTTTTACAAAATTTTCTCGAGCAGTCTTATAGGCTAATTTAATACCTGCTCCACCTGCAGTAGATCCTCCTGCTTCTAATTTATCGATCGCATCTTTTATTTTTGTTTTTTCTGCACCACTGGTTGGCTTCAATACTATACCAGCTGCACCCGCATAAACAACCATTGATATTTTATCTTCTTCCCTCAACTGATCAACCAGCATTTTCATAGATGCTTTTACTAATTGCAATTTATTTGGACTTTGCATGGAACCTGATACATCAATTAAGAAAACAAGGTTTGATGCTGGTAAATTCTCAGTAGGTATTTTCTTCCCTTGCATGCCAATTAGTACTAATTTGTGATCTTTATTCCAGGGAGCATCTGCAATCTCTGTATTTATTGAAAACGGATCTTTATTAGTGGGTTGTGGATATTCGTATTTAAAATAGTTTACCATCTCTTCTATACGCACTGCCCCTGCTGGTGGCAATTGACCTTGATTTAAAAAACGTCGAACATTACTATACGATGCTGCATCTACATCGATTGAGAAAGTTGATAAAGGATTATCCTTTACTTTCATAAATTGATTTTCGGTAATCTTATCATACCCTTCTCTATTAAAATCAATATATTCTTCATCATTACTACGATAATAGGACGTGTTGTCTCTTTCAACATATATACCAGGAGCAGTTCCCATTAATGGACTATTATAACCTCTCGCAATGTTACTGGTAACCATCTTTTTAGAGGCTTTAAAATCGCTTGTAACCACAACTTCCTGCATTAATGAATTCTTAGTCCTCAACACTATATTAATTACAGATTTCCCTCCAACCTTTTGCTCCAAAGTTTCATAACCCAAAGTAGCGAACACTAAAGTGCCGGAACTGGAGGTAATTGTAATTCTGTAACTACCATTAGCATCTGTAAAAGTTCCTTTGTGAGTTCCTTTTTGTTTAATAGAAACGGAAGAAAGCGGATTGCCATTTTCATCTTTAACAGTTCCGGAAACAGTGTGTGATTTTACCGGGCGAAATGCCAACATAATAATTATTACGGGCATTATTAAAAAAAGTATTCGCTTCATAATATAAGTATTTTCATATCCAGATGCAGGTATTGGAAGGATTGCATAAGACCTCACCTAAATAAATATTTTTATATATAAAGGCCATGCATTTCTCTTCTGGAAAAATCAGGAACTTGTTTTGATGACCAATGAATCGGGACGATAAACGGAGCGTCGCAACTGACGTTGCCATATATTCTAATGCCGGACTAATAATTCTTCGTTTTAGCTTCATTTAATAACTAAATTTTAATTCAGTAATTTTAACTGTTGACTTTTATAAAGAACATAACTCATTCCACACTAAGCGATAAGGAGCTGGTTGCCCTATACAAGGAATCGGAAGATATGGCTGTACTTGGCGAATTATATCAGCGATACATGGAGCTTGTTTATGGTGTATGCCTTAAATATTATAAAGAACCCGAGACAGCAAAAGATAGTGTAATGACAATTTTTGAAGAGTTGGTGTCAAAATTGAAAAAACATGATGTAGAAAACTTTAAGCCATGGTTGCACCAGGTTGCAAAAAACCATTGTTTGATGCAGTTACGAACTCCAAAAAATTTGAAAACGGTAGAGTTTAAGCATGAAGTTATGCAATCAGAAGAAAATGTGCATCTGAACGGTGTGTTGGAAAAAGAAGAGAATTTCAAAAAATTGGAATATTGCCTAGGTACATTGATAATTGAGCAACAAGAAGCTGTAAAACTATTTTATCTCGAAGGTAAATGCTATAATGAAATTGTAGAATTAACAGGGCAAGAATGGAATCAGGTAAGGAGTTTTATACAAAATGGGCGAAGAAATTTGAAATTATGTATGGAGAAAACTGAATTACAAGATAAAAGCCAAGGGTCGGGAGTCGGCAGTTAAAATCTTTCGGATAATTAAAAGTATTGAATTTTGAAAAACTAAATGGCAACAGAAAATAACATAAAAAAATTTACAGCCGCTGATATTGAAAAATATCACAAAGGTTTGCTTTCTACTAAAGAAATGCATGATCTTGAAAAAGCTGCGTTGGATGATCCATTTCTTGCAGAAGCAATAGAAGGATATTCTGTTGCCGGAATAGATATTACAGCAGATATTGCTGACTTAAAAAACAGGCTTGAACAAAAAACAGCTGTAACCAAAGTAATTCCAATCGTTACTGCTAAAAGGAATAAATATAATTTATTGAAAGTAGCAGCTATGTTTGTATTTGTAGCTGGTGCTGCTTTTTCGCTATATAAATTTGGCTTTAATAAAAAGACTGAAGAAATAGCTCAAGCTGAACCATTAAAAAAAGCAGAAAAAATAATATCAGATAGTAGTTCTAAAAATGATATTGAAACAAAGCCTGTAGCAGATGATGCCGTATCTCAAGAAGCAACCAATACAAATGTTGAAAATAAAACAACTCTTGCAAAACCTGATGCTGTCGTAATTTCAGGAAAGATAAGTGAAAACGATAATAGTGTTGAAAAAACAAATGATCTTATTGTAACTGAAAAAAAAGCAATACCAACACCCCCTCCCGCTCCAATTATTTTACAAGAAGAAGAGAAATTACAATCTAAAGATGTTGCAAAAAATAATCAAGCTGTATTAGCAAAACAGGAAAGTAATGCAAAAACTTCCAAAGAAAGAGATATAGATTTTTCTAATAACGATAATGAAAAAGGCAACAGATCTGTTGCTGCTAAAAAAGTCAATTCGGAAGAAAACAGTCGTAACCAAACAAATATTTTCCGTGGCCGTGTAACAGATGAAAACAATGTGGGAATTCCCTTTGCAAATGTGGTTAACCTTGAGGAAAATACCGGCACCTATTCTGATGCAAATGGGTATTTTAATTTAACTTTTCCTGATACAGTATTGAATGTACAGGTTCGATCTATTGGATTTGAAAATAATAATGTTCAATTAAGGAATGTCACTCCATCCAATCAGGTTGTTTTACAAAATGATAGAAATAGTTTATCTGAAGTTGTAATTAGTAATCAAAAACCAAATTATCAAGCCAGAGCAGGCAACAATAAAATGCAACTTGAAGAACCGGAACCTGCTGATGGCTGGGTAATTTATGATAATTATTTATTGAACAATCTCAACTATCCTGAACAATTTAAGTCGAAACCTCCTTTAACTTCTGGAGAAGTAAAAGTATCCTTTGAAGTAAATACTAAAGGAGAGCCAGTAAATTTCAAAATCGAAAAGTCACTTTGCAGCAAATGTGATAAAGAAGCTATTCGTTTGATTAAAGAGGGACCAAAATGGAAAAGAAAGGCAAAAAATGGTCGTGCGGTTGTTACTATTCCTTTCTGATACAGCCTTTTACCATTAATAACGTTATTCTTCAGCCTGTAACTTGCTAGTAAAACATTGCAGCTGAATCTCTTACCTTTGCCATTCTTAAGAAGCCTAAGGCGTTTAGTCATTTATTAAGATGACAGAACACTGAAGCTATTACTAAACACTAAAAAATATGCACATGAAAAGATTATTTATTACGGCAATTGCAGCTTGTACTTTATTAATTGGAGAAGCGCAATTGAAAACACCAGCTCCAAGTCCGACCACAACCATTAAACAAGATTTCGGACTATCCAGTATTGAACTATCTTATTCACGTCCCGGAAAGAAGGACAGAGTTATTTTCGGCGATTTAGTTCCTTATGGTAAGGTATGGCGTACCGGTGCTAACCAGGCAACTACTATAACTTTTGAAAGTGATGTAACGATAGGTGACAAAAAAGTAGTAGCTGGGAAATATGGCTTATTAACTATTCCTGAAAAGAAAGAATGGACATTCATTATTTCAAAACAAACAAATGTTACCAGTCCGTCTGCTTATAAAGAAGACCAAGATGTTGTTCGTGTAAAAGCAAATGTGATGGAACTCCCTTTTTCTATTGAAACTTTTTCAATTGGAATAGATGACATTAAAACCAATACATGTACTATTAGTATTGTTTGGGATAATATTTATGTTGGTTTCTCTGTTTCTACTGATGTTGACTCCAAAGTAATGGCGCAGATCGATCAAATGATGAATAAGGATACTAAACCTTATTTTAATGCAGCTATGTATTATATGGAGAATGGCAAGGATATGAACCAGGCACTAACTTGGTTTGATAAAGCTGTAGAAGCACAACCAACTGCTTTCTGGATTCACCACCAAAGAGCAAATTGTCTTGCAAAGCTTGGAAAAAAAGCAGATGCAAAAAAAGCTGCTGAAAAATCGAAAGAACTTGCAACTACTGCAAAAAATGATGATTACGTTAAGCTGAATGAAAAGTTGCTAGCTGAATTAAAGTAATTAAACTTTTAGAATAATTTTTAATAGCTCCAATTAATTTGGAGCTATTATTTTTTAGGGATGATTTTATTGAGGATTATACTAAAAATGATTACACCAAAAGCACCAATTGGATTGAGCCATAAGAATCCCATTTTGAAAATACCAACTTTAGTTAAAATGAAAACGGTTAAAACTAAAATTTCTGCCATTACCGCTCCCCAAAAAACAACATGACCACTTTTTATATTTTTGAACATAAAGGCAACTAAAAAAACACCGAGAATAACGCCATAGAATAGTGAGCCTAATACATTTACAGCTTCGATTAAACTGTTGCCTACATTATAAGTAAACATGGCAACAATTATGCAAAAGATACCCCAAGCCAACGTATATTTCTTTGATAATTTATATTCCTGCTCTCCTGTTTCTTCTTTTTTTGTAAATCGTCGATGAAAATCGATCATAGTACAGGAGGCTAACGAATTTATTGCAGCAGCAATACTTCCCCAAGAAGCCAAAAATATTATCGCAATTAATAATCCAACAAGACCTATTGGCAAATTATCTACTACAAAACGAAGGAATATATAATTCGTATCATTATTATCTCCACCAACTTCTTTTGAACTTAACCAACCTTTTACTGAATTTCGCAAACTGTCCGATTGCTTTTGTAATCCTTCTAGTCTTGTCATTGATTGATCTTCAGCTTCCTTGTCATTTAAATCAGAAGCTGCAGAATATTCAACCACTTCTTTTTGCTTTAATAAAGTAATTGCATCGTATTGTTTAGTCACTATTTGCAGGGAATCCTTATAAATTGATGTCTCCAGCTTTTTTAATTGCACATCATTAAAAAAGATGGGTGCTTTGTTAAACTGATAGAAAGAAAACACCAAGACACCTATTAATAAAATACCAAACTGCATTGGCACTTTTACAAAACCATTCATCAACAAACCTATACGAGATTGCTTTAACGATTTTGCAGTGAGATATCGCCCCACCTGTGATTGATCTGTTCCAAAATAAGACAATGCAAGAAAAAACCCTCCAATCAATCCGCTAAATAAATTATACTGATCGCTCCAATTGAATTTGCCATTTTCAAAACCAGTTGTGATTACATTAAGTTTACCCATCTTACCACTAACTTCCAATGCATCTTTAAAACTTACATTCTCAGGTAGCATATTTACCACCATATAGGCAGCAAGAAACATTCCTGTAAAGATGATAATCAATTGCAATTGTTGTGTATATGCAACTGCTTTTGCACCGCCACTCATTGTATAAATTATCAGCAACCCTCCCATTAAGATATTGGTATAATAAATGTTCCACCCAAATAATGAAGAAAGAATGATTGATGGAGCAAAAACACTTATACCGGTTGACAACCCCCGTTGCAATAAAAACAAGAAAGATGTCAATGTTCTTGTCTTGCTATCAAATCTATTTTCAAGATATTCATATGCGGTATAAACTTTTAACCGGCTGAAAATGGGAACGAAAAAAATACAAATAACTATCATCGCCAGTGGAAGTCCGAAATAGTATTGTACAAACCGCATTCCATCTGTGTATGCCTGGCCAGGTGCAGAAAGGAATGTAATGGCACTTGCCTGCGTACCCATGATACTCAATAAAACTAATCCCCATGGCAAACTACGATTTGACAGGAAGTAACCATCCAGATTTCGGGTAGTACGGCTTTTATATAAACCATAAGAAATAATACCAAGTAAGGTTCCAATTAATACTATCCAATCTATCTGGCTCATGAAAATCTTTTAGTAAATAGATAAAATAATATAATCAGCAATATGAGAAAGGAGATTAATAAGAAATACCAGCCATTCCAACTTTTAAAAAAAGGCGCATTATCGTTTTCAGTTTCTTGCATATTTATTTTCGTGTTGTTTTAAGCCAACCAGTAAAAACAATTATGGTCCCAAGAATAAGGCCAATCACTAATCCAATTCTTACTTTCTTTATCAAAACACCAATTACCAAACCAAGAATAATGGCAAAATAGAAAGCCATCTCTCCTCTTTTTATATTTGGTTTTCTTTCTTCGGACATACAATTCTTTATTTGACAGAGACCAGGCCCTTCTTAAGATATTTATTCGATGTTAAAATCCTTTTTTCTTATTTAATGCGATAAGGTTTGCTAATAAACGATATGCACCCGGCACACCGGCTGGTAACTCCCGAAAGAAAACTATTCCAGTATATGAAAAATAACCTTTCCCATGCTTCGCAATGATCAAACTTCCTTCATCAGGCTTTTCGCCAACATCATTCATAGAAAATATTGTTTCAAATTTTTCCTTATCCCAGTTAGATGCATGATAAATACTACGCTCCTGCACCCATTCCCTAAAATCATCTGAAGTGATCTTATTAGGAAAATTAAGTACGGGATGTTCAGGTTTTAAAATATTGACTGCGGCATTTTCATCTGTAACTCTTGTACGGGATATATCAAATTTATAAGGCCCAATTTTTGAACTTACAGTACTAATGAAATTACTTGTATTATATTGAACAATATAATTCCCACCTTCTTCTACGTACTTCATCAATTTGGTATAATAAGATTTCATCCAATCATTGGTATTGTATGCTCTTACACCAGCGATAATGGCATCAAATTCTTTTAATTTACTTTTTTCCAAATCCTTTTCAGTTAATAAAGTAACCTCATATCCCATTTGCTCCAATGTTTCTGGCACTTTATCACCAGCACCAATTATGTATCCAATTTTTTTGTTATACGTTTTAACATCTATCTTCTTGAATTCAACTTCAGGTGTTACCAGATAATTAATATATGGGATATGATCATATTTAATTTCCTTCAATTCACTTGAGCTATAATAATCCAAGTTATTGTCTTTTGCTAAAAACCTAATACTGGATGATGTGTCTGATTTGATTGAATAGCCAACTGTTATAGTCTGGTTTCTGCCAGTGATCCCAATAGAAGCCATATTGAATTTCACCGCAGGATCAGATTTGTTATTTTGTAGAAAATAATCTGTATAAGGCGTAGCAACTATGTTATTCTTTTTAACCTGCACTTGAAGATTTCCCTCCAGTTTTTCATCTTTATTAATCACAATTCGTAATGCAGGTTCGCTTTTCAAAAGCATTGATGGAATAACAACCAATGGCTCATACAATTCACCTTTTACAGGATCAGTAAATTTATATCTAACCGGAACAGAAAAAACAAACTGTTCCCCAAATATTTCCAAATTAATTGTAGCAATGAATGAAGGACTTACATCAGGTTGCCCAATCAGCAACTGATCTGAAACATTAAAATATCCATCTTCTTTTTTATTCACAAGCCAGTATGGTTGTGTTAATTGCTTATTCGCCGAAACAAAAAACATTTTTGAGAAATTAAGATTCTTGTTGGCATCCAGGTTTTTATTAAAAGTTGTATCAAAATTATCAATACTTACCTTTTGCAAAAAAGCATTAGTACCTAAACGGTTATTAAATGAGAAATTAAATTTTATTGAATCTGTCTGCACAGCAAATTGTTCAGCTGTTGTGACATCAAAAAATAAGCCACTGCATTGGGCTATTAAATCTTCTACTTCCTGTAATTTCTTTTCTCTCCAGTCTCCCAATGGAATTGTAACTATGGCTTTGTGCAATCCAACAAGATCCTGAACAGATTTTTCCGGATGTAGTAAATCAAAAGATGATGCAATATCATTGATCATCTTTTCAATTTTTTCACCCCCCGGTATTCTACCCCAACTTTTATTAACTCCTTCTAGTAAATCTTCTTCAGGTTGATTACTTTTTGTTGCTTTAAAATATTCAAATTGCTCACCTCTTGCACCGGCCGAGCCAAATCCCTGGCTTTTATGATTACTTCGGCTAATGGCAGCTATTTCGCCATAGCTTTTTCCCAATAATGGATTATAACCCCCTACATCAATTTTTAGCTGGTCTTCTCTGGTAGTATTATTGCCTCCAAAGTTGAACGTATTCCATAATACTCTTTTAACCTGCCAGGCAGTAACATATTTTAATTGCTCAGGAAACCTTTTTGAATCTGCAGCAGCTTCAAATGCTTCATTCGCTAAAATAGCAGAAGCAGTGTGATGACCATGGCCGCCTTCACCTGTAGTTGGAAAACGGGTAATGATAATATCGGGCTTAAATTTTCGTATCACCCATACCACATCACTTAATATTTTTTCTTTATTCCATTTATCAAATGTTTCTACCGGAGTTTTAGAATATCCAAAATCATAAGCTCTTGTAAAAAACTGCTCGCCACCATCTATTCTTCTTGCAGATAACAACTCTTGTGTTCTTATCAAGCCTAAATCTATTCCTTGTTCATCACCAATCAGATTCTGTCCACCATCGCCTCTTGTCATAGATAAATAACCCGTACGGTACATTTTTTCTTTTGACAAATAAGCAATCAATCTTGTATTTTCATCATCGGGATGAGCTGCTACATATAAAACTGAGCCCAATACATTTAGTTTGCGAATAGCCAGATATATATCTGCAGAAGACCAACTTTGTGGAGCTTGTGCATTTACTACTGAAAATGAGAAATAAGCAAATACTACAATAATAAATTTCTTCATATTCGAATGTTATTCAGCGAATATAGCAGCTATTTATGAAGGGCAAATAACCGATCATATAATTAGTATGAATAACCAAGAAAAAAAACTACTACTATTAAAATCTTATAAATTACTATTTATAAATCATTCTTTTTCCAGCCTAAATCCATTGGCTTTTGCATACTTTCTTTGTTCGGCTTGCATTTCTCTAATAATATTGTCTTTGTCTTTTACGATTTTTTGCATTGTTAAGGCAATCTCATCTCTCTCTTCTGTTGAACCTGCATTACCCCATTCTTTATAAGTAGTATACATACTCTTTATGTACTTAAAATACTTTAACATCGCTTTTTTAAAACTATCTGCTTCTTTAGCCTTAGGAACAGGCATTTTTTCTATTTCATTAATTTTTTCCTGAACCAGCTTTTCCATATTGGCGCCTGCTGCCGCTACACTGTCATACTGTTCGGCTCCAGCAAATTTCTCAACCTTTGATTCAGTTTCTTCAATAAATGGAATTAAGCTTCTTTCTTTTTTAATAATATCTTCAGAATAATTAAACGCTGATTTTGATTTACAACTTGCTAATGAAATGATAAGCAATGCAGTTAAAATGATTTTACTATTCATAAATAAAGTTTAATTGATTAAAAAAAATTATTGCCCAACTAAAAATACAGCATTACACAACATTAACTTTCCATTTTCCCAAAAATTTCGAAACATAATGTTATCTGTTAAATAACTGATTGAACCAGCACCTAATGACTGTACGCCAAAAATCAAACCGTCCTGTAATTTACCTTTGAGCTTAGCACCAACAAACCCCGCTACCTGGTTATCTTTTTTAATAACACCTACATTCCAGCCATTTTTAATAAACTCATACACATTGTCATCCATTTTTAAAGTATAATAATAATTCGGATAGCCATAAGCTAATGGATGAGTATTATCAAGCTCAACTTTATAAATTGACCCTGGTGTTACATTCGGAATATAATCCCTTTCTCTATTCTCAAACTTCTTTAATGCTTCATATGCATTTTTTTCATCTTTCTCATCTTTTTTATCATCAGCTTCTTCTTTTTTTAGTTTAATACCAAACTCAGCTTTTGCCAAAGCACTGACAGCACTTTCTAATGCAACTACTTTACCACCTCTACTTATCCAGTTTTTAAAAGATTCAGCTTTATTTTTATCGCTTAAAAACTGATAATTCCCATCTGGCATTATTAATACATCAATAGTATTCCAATCCAAACGGTCAAAATCTTGCAGATTTACTAAAGTAATTGGGTATTCTATTTGCTTGTCAAAGAAATGCCAAATTTCTCCCGCAGCTCCGGCACTAACCCCTTCCCCTGTAAGTAAAAAAACTTTAGGTGCTTTAAATGAATGTACTTTATCACTTCCAAAATCATAACCTTTATCTACAAATCCTGTGCTGATAGAATATAATTGAATGGCATTAGCATCAGCAATTTTTCTTACTTCTGCCCAAAGATCATTTCCAAAAGAACTATTCGCAGTTTTTAATATTATGATTGCTCCTTGAGCAAACTTATTTCCATTGACTTCAAATGCATGCTCAGCAAATCGTAACAATATCCCTTTTTGCAATAATTGACCAATGGTTTTCACCGTTTGTATGCCATTCCATGGAATAACATAACCATAAGTGGTGGTAGTATTATTTGGTTTGAACTTGTTAACAGAGGCGGATACTATAATTTTTTCTTTGCATGCATAAGCCTCTAACCCATATACATAAGGCAAAGACCAGGCAGTAATATCGTATGTAACTGAGTCTACTAATTTACTTTTTGGTTCAAATAAAACTTTCACCATAGCAGACCTTGGTTGCAACGCACTTACAACAATATCATTATCGTAAGAAAATGATTCGTCCTTTCCTGAATTAAAATTATATCCTTTTGTATTGCCTGAACCCTTTGCATATTCAATTCCATTTTTTTCTAATAGGTCAAGTAAACTTTCAATACGTTCCTTATCTTTTGGATTATTTTTAATGATGTAAGACTTATAATCTCCAACGCCAACTGAAACAGCTTCATTAAAATATTTCCTAAATTCTTTTATTAACTTTTCAGCATTCAAAGAAGCAATTTCAATTGTGCTTAACGAGGTTGTGTAATGATGATTGGCTCTATCAAACAAAGTCAATGTATCTCCATCTGCTTTTATTACTGAAGAACCTGCCATGCTATGGCCACCTTGTTCATACGTCATACCAATTGCACCATTGTATGTTGGCCATGTATCACCATAAGAAGGATAAAAAAGATCAAAAACTTCTCTTGTAAAGTATAGCCAGCTATTTGCATCAAAATACTTTGCATGATTTTTACCGATAGTAGTTTGAAAATCCCTTTGCCATTGTGTTATTACTTCATGAAAAGGTTGTGCAGCAGGAGCAAAATAATATGGGTTATTAAAATATTGTTCATGAAAATCAACGTGTATATAGGGCATCCATTGATTGTATTCTTTTATACGTTGCTGGCTTTCTACCTGAGTTTGCCATGCCCAGTCTCTGTTCAGATCAAAATTATAATGATTCGTTCTACCGCCGGGCCAGGGCTCATTGTGTTCTCTTGCAACTACTTTAGGATTACTATTTTTTCCGACAATAGATGTATACCAGTTTACATAGCGATCTCTGCCATCCGGATTTATACAGGGATCCATAATTACCACTGTATTTTTTAACCACTCTTTTGTTTTTGTATTGGCTGGATCCAGTAGTGCCCAAATGGTCATTAATGCTGCTTCGGAACTTGACGTTTCGTTGCCATGCACATTATAACTCAACCAGACTAATGCGGGAGCGCCTGCTTCCTTGGGAGCCGTTTTATCTATGGCCATATTTGCCATACGTTTATTATTTATTCTAATTTCCTCGAGATTGCTAATATTTTCTTTTGATGAAATAAAAGCAAGTAACAACGGGCGGCCTTCATTCGTTTCACCATACTGCTGAAGTACTACTGATGCCGGAACATTTGCAGCTACATGTTGAAAATAACTGACAATTTTATGATGAGGTGTATAACGGCTACCGATTTTATATCCTAGAAATTCTTCCGGAGATTGAAGCTGTGCAAAAACAGCAACTGTAAATAGTAGCAATAAATTAACTAAAAATAATTTTCTGAACATAGCATACATTTAAAGCTGAAAGTTAACAAAGCCCGAGTTAATTTCAATTTTTATTAGTAAGAACCAAATGCACATAATTAAGTAGCTTTAAATTATAATTTAACACAATGAAAAAAAGCTTTTCACTTTTCTTTTTGATAGCAAGTATTCTTCTATCCTGTAATACTCCTAGAAATAATACAAAAAGCATTTCAATAGATCCATACAATTATTCAACAGCCAAAAAAGTAATTGCCGAAAATGGCGCAGTCGTTTCTGCACATCCATTGGCGAGTAAAGTAGGAGTTGAAATATTAAAAATGGGAGGTAATGCAGTAGATGCTGCTATTGCAACACAATTAGCATTGGCTGTTGTATATCCAAATGCAGGAAATATTGGTGGAGGCGGGTTTTTAGTTGGACGATTAAGTAATGGAGAATTAATTTCTATTGATTACAGAGAAAAAGCACCTGCAACAGCTCATAGAGATATGTATATCGATGAAACCGGGAAAGCCAGAACTGACCTGAGCCAGAATGGACATTTAGCTGGGGGTGTACCCGGCACTGTAGCAGGATTATTTACTTCGCACCAATATGCAAAACTTCCTTTTGCAACCTTAATTCAACCTGCCATCGATCTGGCCGAAAAAGGTTTTGCACTTACAAATGATGAAGCCCGGTCATATAACAATTTGCAGGTTACGCTGAAAAAATATAACTCTATACTACCTGTTTTTGTACAATTGAGTCCATGGAAAGCAGGTGATACTTTAATTCAAACCGATCTTGCCAATACTTTAAAAAGAATAAGCAAATATGGAGCTGCCGGATTTTATGAAGGAGAAACGGCCAAGCTTATTGTTGCTGAAATGAAAAGAGGTAATGGAATAATTACTTTAGATGATTTAAAAGACTACAAAGCAAAACAAAGAACACCACATGTATTTGATTATAAAGGTTACAAGATAGTTGGCATGTCGATGCCCAGCAGTGGTGGTTTATTAATGAATCAGATGATGAAAATGATTGAAAATCGCAACATTGATAAAATGGGTTTTCATTCAACAGCA
>JAHEMM010000118.1 GCA_024643655.1 Chitinophagaceae bacterium
GATTTCTATATCCAAGAAAATAGCTGCCATCCTTTAATTCAATAGCCGATAAAGCATCCAGTATTACATTTCCTTTTTCATCTTTCTGCAAGGAAAAATCATTTTCATATAAATTCAAACGGCTGATTCCGTTTCCATAACGGGTAAGCCACAAAACACCTTGCCTGTCAATAAAAGTAGTGGTGCCTGCCTGGATACCTTTAATAGGCAAAACACTGTTTGGGTTAAGTGGATTGTGTTTGTAAGCAATGTATTTACCTGTACTGCTAAATACTTTTGCCAAACCTGCTGTTATGTTTAACCAGAAATTTCCTTCACGGTCAATAAACACATCGCCAAAATCATTAAAGAGGTCAGGGTCTTCTGCTTTTTTAAATATCCATTCATCCGCTGGCTGGCTTTTAGTGGCCCAGCCATATTGGTTAAAAATAGTGTAGCCGTGTGTGCCAGCAAAATGCAAAGCAACCGGACCCGGCTCATCAAGAAATGACCTATCTTTTATAGGGTTGTTTAGATCTTGAGGTAAGTTCTCAAAACTATAATTGCCGTTAGAGGTTCTTTTACCCAGGTTAAATTGCCTGGTTTTTTCATCTCTCGATAAAAAAACAGCTTCTCCATTGCCACGGACCGACATGGAAAATACAGGCCCAATATTTTTTTCTATTAGAAAAGAATCTGCTTTAGCGTCCAAACGTGCAATACCATTACTGAGACCGACCCAAACAGTTCCGACATCATCAATTGCAATTCGGGGTATCCTGCCACTATTTTTAATATTGTATAATTTAATGCTATCTGTAGCGGCATTGTAGTATCCTACAGAATTGCCAAAAGAAAAAGAAATCCAAATGCCGCCTTTCTTATCCGCTTTAATAATGCGGCAATCATAAGTACTGATTCTCTTAAAGCTGGTGCCGTCGTACCTGTATGCCCCTTCCCAGGTTGCAATCCAGATAAAACCCAGCGCATCCTGTGTTATATCTGAAACAGAAGTATTGGGCAGGCCATTGGCCGATGTAAGATTTCTGAATGCAGCATTAGCCGGTTGTGCTTTTAGCTGTTGCGATAGTAAAAACAGAAAACACAAAGTCCACAAGATTTTAATCTTTGTTCTAATCATAATGATTCGTTTATTATTTCATAACTATAATAAAAGTTGACCCTTCTCCTTCTTTTGTTTCCACTTTCAGTTCCCCACCATGCGCCTTGATAATATCATAACTTAAACTCAATCCCAATCCGGTGCCCTGCCCGGTTGGCTTGGTTGTGAAAAAGGGCTGAAATATTTTATCCAATACTTTTTGTGGAATGCCATTGCCATTATCAGTAACGCTGATTTCAACATTGCCATTTATTTTTTTTGTGCCTATTGATACAGTTGGTTCGTATCCTTCACCAATTTGTTTTTTCTTTTCATCCACAGCGTAAAAAGCATTGTTGATCAAGTTTAGCAATACCCTTCCGATATCCTGCGGAACTACATTTATATTTTCAATTTTAGTATCAAAAATGGTTTCAAACTTTGCATTGAAGTTACTGTCCTTTGCCCTTAGTCCATGATAAGATAGCCGTAAGTATTCATCACACAATGCATTGATATCTGTTGGTTCTTTTTGACTGCTGCTACTGCGACTATGCTGTAGCATACCTTTTACAATCGCATCAGCTCTTTTACCGTGATAGCTTATTTTTTCTTCATTGTCTTTGATGTCCTTTGCAATGGCTTTTACTTCATCTGTATTTCCTTTATCAACCTCTTCAACCATTTCACTGATCAACTCTCTATTAACTTCTGAAAAATTATTGACGAAATTCAAAGGGTTTTGAATCTCATGTGCAATACCTGCTGTTAGTTCACCAAGACTTGCCATTTTTTCCGATTGTACAAGTTGAGCTTGGGTCTCTTTCAAATTATTGAGCGATTCTTTTAGTTCATTCGTCCGCACATTTACCTTATGTTCCAAAATCAACTTGTCTTTTTGCAGGGCTTTTACACGCCAGCGAATGAAAAGGTAAATACCTGAGACAAATAACAATATATAAGCTGCATAGGCCCACCATGTACGCCACCAGGGAGGCAAAACCCGGAAACTATAGTTTAATGTTGTTTGTGCCCCGGTAGAACTGATGGCTTCTAACCGGAATGTGTAGGTCCCTTCACTCATATTGCCAAAAAAGGCTTCATCCTTATTACTGAATGGACTCCAATTGTCCTCATACCCTTCCAGTTTGTAGCGGTATTGGGTGTACTTACCGAAAGAAGGAGATATGGATGCAAATTCAAATGTGATACTGTTGTTATTGTAGGGTAACACTAAGTTTTCAGGAATCAAACTGCCATTTTGTAAACTGTCAAAAGAAACGCTTCCAAATGCAGCTTGCTGTTGCTGTATTCTTTTACTATCCATCGGTTTACCAAATTTTAATACCGCCTCATTCAGCTTTGAAAGACTATCCGTTCCAAGTTCTATTCCAGTTGAAATGTTTGTCCATAATACTTCCTGGTTATTCAACCGGATATTCCTGATTCCTAACAAGGGTTCTTTGAACTGCCTAACTTTATCATAATCGAACCGGTAGGTACCATTATAACTCGAACCCCAAATCCCCAATGAATCAAAATAAGTTTGATTGGATTGTATATGGCTTGCTATAATCCCAAAACCGTTTCGCTGACTATAAGTTTGGAAGCCAGGATCAGCAGAATCAATATTAGCGAAAGGGAGAGTAAGTAACCCTTTTATGGTACTGAACCACAGTAAACGCCGGGTGGTATCTACTCCAATACCTGCTACCAGGTTGTCCATACCTTCCATTTGGCTATATGTTTTAAAAACCCTGCCATCAAACCGGACTGCTCCTTGTTCCGAGGCAAACCATATATTGCCAAAAGGATCTTCATTAATACTATTTACATTCAAAACGTCAAACCCATTCTTCCTTGAGTATCTTGTAATATATTTCCCATCGAATCTGCACACAGTACTATCATTATCATTCATCCAGTAATGGCCTTTGCTGTCTATAAAAAAAGTCGATACTCTTTCTGGAAAACCCTGTGCAGTACTATAGTGTGTAAGTGTTTGGTCATTTAATTTCATTACCCCTCCGGATCCGAATAGCCATAGATTCTCTTGCCCATCCTCCAATATCCTTAAGTTTTGGAAAATCCGGATTCCTTGTTTCTCCCCATAAATGTAAAAAGCCTTTTCGTCGAATTTTATGAGATTTCCCGATTTATTAGCTCCAAAAAATGTCAGCCAGATTTGACCTTTTCTATCTATCCTGATTGATTGAAATGCTGATTTTATTTTCAAAGCATCCAGATCATAAACCAACGCCTCCTTTTCCCGGTATTGTATTAACAAATTGGATTCCCCTTTACTTTCCAAAACCCATCTTGTTCCATCAGGCCCGATTGTAAAAATATTATTGAATGCTTGGCCATCAGATATCGCTTCCAGATTATTCAAATAACTATAACTAAGCATGGAAAGACCATCATTAGTTCCGACCCATATATTTCCGACATTATCTTCTGCTATAGAATAAACAGTATTTGATGGAAGACCATCTTTTGAAGTGAGATAAACAAATTGCTTACCGTCAAACCGGATAAGACCATTATCGTAAGTACCAAACCATAATATTCCATTCTTATCTTCCATAATATTGGTAATGCCAGAGGAAACATCAAGCCCCTCCTTTACCGAAAAAACTTCGGACTCCTTCCCATCAAACCGGATAAGATCCAGATTTTCGTCCTGTACATGTCGACGTGTAAACCATACATTACCCACTCTATCTTTTCCTATCAATCCGGGTACTTTCCCGTTAAGTACCGGTATATGATCGTAAGGGATAAATTGGTCTCCTTCCAATTGAAAAATTCCTTTGCGGGTGGAAACAAGGAGGCGATCATTTTTATCAGTACAAACATTAAAGCTGAAGGGATCAGACAAGCCTTCCTTTTCACCAAACTTTGTCATAGAATCACCAACTATTTTGAAAACCCCTTTGCTTGAAGCTATCCAAATAGCACCTTTACTATCCTCACAAAGTCCTCGCAGGTTTATACTTTTATCGTAATCAAATAGAAGAGTGGGCTGAAAAGAATGACCATCGAAACGATACAATCCATCAAAATTACCAACCCAAATTTGATCATTGTGATCCACTAAAATTTTGAATACAAAACCGTTACCCAATCCATTAGGCTTGCTAAAATTTGTAAAATGGGTGCCATCAAATTTACTCAGGAAACCAAGGCCACCTGACCAAAGATTACCTTTTTTATCTACTGCCAGGTTCAGAATAAGATTTTGGGGAAGCCCATCGCCAACATTATTATTTACAATGGAAGGTTGGCCCACACCATAGGGATATTTCAGGGGTACTACCCTGGGTTTTGGTGCAGAGATCACATCGGGGGCTCCCAATGTTGTTATCGTCGGTGGTGCCGTACTATCTTTATTTACCGTGCCTATTGATATAGGTACAGGTTGTTCAACAATTGCAGGATCCGAAGAGGATTTGCAGGAAATCAAAATCGAACTAAAACAAATAAAATATAAAAAATAATTTCTCATCAGCAAAAGTTTAGCTTATCAGTAATTGAATAATAAAAGTGGAACCTTCATTTTCTTTCGTTTCCACTTTCAGTTCCCCACCATGCGCCTTGATAATATCATAACTTAAACTCAATCCCAATCCCGTGCCCTGCCCGGTTGGCTTGGTTGTGAAAAAGGGCTGAAATATTTTATCCAATACTTTTTGTGGAATGCCATTGCCATTATCGGTAACGCTGATTTCAACATTGCCATTTATCTTTTTTGTGCCTATTGAAACAGTTGGTTCGTATCCTTCACCAATTTGTTTTTTCTTTTCATCCACAGCGTAAAAAGCATTGTTGATTAAATTCAAAACAACACGGCCAATATCCTGCGGTATAATATTTATATTACCAATAGAATTATCAAAATCAGTTTTCATTGTTGCGTTGAATGATTTGTCTTTTGCCCTCAAACCATGATAACTCAACCGTAAATATTCATCACATAATGCATTGATGTCTGTTGGTTCTTTTTGTCCGTTACTGCTTCTGGAATGTTGTAACATACCTTTTACAATAGTATCAGCTCTTTTGCCGTGGTGGTTTATTTTTTCTTCATTTTTGATGACATTATCTGCAATCGATTTTGCTTCGGGGGTATTTCCTTTGTCGAGTTCCTCTTTCATTTCTTCCAGTAACTCTTTATTTACTTCGGAGAAATTGTTCATGAAATTCAATGGGTTTTGAATTTCATGTGCAATACCAGCTGTGAGTTCGCCCAACGAAGCCATTTTTTCTGATTGAATGAGTTGTGTTTGGGTAGATTTTAAATTGTTAAGTGTACTTTCTAATACTTTATTGGCTTTTTGTTTTTTACGATTGTTGCGGTATAGAATAATTGCTATTAATAGAATGGCACCCAGCCCGGCAATCAAACCAAGCATATTCATTTTATTTGCATAGGCTGTTTTTTCTTCATCCAGTTTTTTTAAGCGAAGTTGCTCATCGAAAGAAAATTTCTGGTACTTAGTAAGACTGTTTATTCTTGCATTTTTAAGACTGTCATTTAACTTGTTTGATAATTGCTCATACTTAAAGGCACTGTCTGTTTTATTAATTAATTGGTTTGCATTAGAAAGGCTTTTATAAGCCTGTAGCAGAGGAAAAGGTAAACCTGTTATCCGT
Source organism: Chitinophagaceae bacterium (assembly GCA_024643655.1). GTDB lineage: Bacteria > Bacteroidota > Bacteroidia > Chitinophagales > Chitinophagaceae > JJ008. Next base: position 5,738 of record JAHEMM010000118.1, read on the forward strand.
GCAGCCTCTAATCCCTTATTTGCATAATACAGGCTTGAATCTTTATAGTTTAGCCTTCCATATAAAAAGGATATGACTCCGTAAGAAAAAGCCAATGACCTAAGATAATTATCTGCCTGATTTACGGTTATTGATCTTTTTGCTAAAACAAGAGCCGAATCATACATGCCTTTTTGAGAATACGCTAAACTCAAATTCAGTAATGAACTCCCTGTTCTTTTATAACCGGCGGCAGCTGCATAATTCAACGCTTTGGTTGTAAACATAATTGCGGAATCGGGTTGCGCTCTATTGGAAAGGCTTCCTAAACTCAGGAATATTACTTTACCATTATTGATAGACTCTCCCAATTTTACTGCCTCCTCGTAATATGATCTTTGTTTTTCAAGCTCTCCTAAATTGCCCCATAGGTTTCCCATCATTTGATAATTTTGGGCCAAAATGGAAATCCGTGCATCATGACCATTTTCTGAATTAGAAAAAGTCCATAGACGCCAATTATCAGTTTCATTTTTTTCATCACCTGCAAGTTTCATGGCCTCAGAATGGTACTCATACGACTTCATACTATTGCCTAACAAACCCAGACAATATGCCGCCTGGCTGTATGCGTCAGCCTGCCATAATTTCATTTTTAATTTTTTGGACAAAGCCAATTGCTGCTCATGAAAATATAATCCACTGTCGGCAATAAAATCCTGATAATAAAAACCAAGACTACGGAAAGCGGCTAATTTTAAGGTATCATTTTTTTCGGTTAGTACTGAACGTTTCAGGCTATCAGCTTGCTGCTGCGTAACATATCCCCAGTTTGGGTCTTTTTGCGCCATTGCGAAGACCGGAATCAGGCAAAGCAGAAATAGTTTTATAAATGTTTTCATTATTTAGTTAGTTGGTAATTGTATAGTAAATGTTGTTCCTTCGTCCTGCTTTGTTTCAACTTTTATTTCTCCTCCATGCGCTTTTACGATATCATAACTTAAACTCAACCCCAATCCGGTTCCTTGCCCGGTGGGTTTGGTAGTAAAGAAAGGTTGAAATATTTTTTCTTTTACAGATTCGGGAATTCCATTTCCATTGTCTTTAACAGAAATTTCAATCTTGTCATTTATTTTTTTAGTAGATACAGAGACTGTAGATTCATATTCCTGCCCGTCCGGCAGGCGGGCATCAATACCAGACTTTTTCTTTTCTGTAACTGCATAAAAAGCATTGTTGATTAAGTTAAGCATTACTCTTCCAATATCCTGAGGAACTA
>JAHEMM010000119.1 GCA_024643655.1 Chitinophagaceae bacterium
TTGCTTTTGCGCCAGCTTCTTTCGCTATTCTGCACCATTGCCTTGTATCCATTTCAGATGGATTAAAAATTTCTTCCAGTTCAGTACCTGAGCCCCATTCTTTATCGCTAAACGTATTCGGTCCAAAATGCATAAACAGGTAATATTCTTTTTCCTGCCAGGCAAGTTGGTATTTATTGGGTAATGGAGAAATAGCTGTTTGTTGTGAACGAGTATTTATTGCAGCAAATAAAAATATGCCAATCCAGATTTTTCTCATTTATTTTTTTTAAAAAGAAAGTGTATTTGATCAGCTACCGGATGGGTAGCTTTGTATGTATAACCCATCAATTGGGAAATTGTTTGAGCAAACTGTTGCTGATATAGTTGTATTGCTGATCCATTGGTTTTTGAATTTAGCTCTCCAAGAAAAGGGATATCCGGACCAATTGCTGCCAACCAAATTTGATCTGCCCCTTCAATCTTATTATTATGACTTGTCCATTCACTCTTTACCTTATCTCCCCGTCCATGGTCTACAGTTATTAATAAACTGGTTTTGTTTTTATATTGTGGATCCGATTGTACATATTCCCAGATAGCTTTCAGCCATTCATCTACCTGATGACCAGCATCAAGATAAGAACGATAATTTCCGGCATGTGCCCATTCATCTGTTTCTCCATATGAAATGTATAAGACCTTAGGCTTTTTTGTTTTCAAATACTCCATTGCTCCATAGTGAGTAAATACATCCAGGCATTCCTCCTCACCCCAGGGCTTATATGCATCTTTACGCATGGCATTCATTAATTTTTCATTTGTTGTAGGAAATTTTCCTCCAAGCACATCAAATGCAGATACAACAAGTATGCCGCTTCTCTCTTCATTCAATATTCTGTCAAATGCTTCCCATGCTCCAAACGCTGCTACCTTTCCTTTTAGCTTTGGCTGTTTATTTAAAAACTCCAAAACGGTAACATTGGGATTAGGTGGAAAACTGTTGCTATTGATAAGTGTATCTGCATAGCCGGTAAATATTTCATTATAACCAGGATAACTAAACCAGTAGGGATTTGCATTATTTACATTGCTTCCAATTGTTCTGTTTCCGAAAATTTGTCCTTTTGCTGCAATAGTAGTCCATAGGAAGGGCATTAATTTTTCTTTTCTCTCCTTTTCATTATCGCTCCAATATTTTTTGTAAATGTATTCGCTGTCACCCTGGTTATATTTAGCATTATTGGCAATAGCTGAATCCATACCTTTAAAAACTTCCTGCCAGCGAAAACCATCTGTGGTAATGATAATGATGTTTTCAGTTTGCTGTTGTGCAGAAGCGTAAAAGGAGGTAATCAGAGAAAAAAATAAAATTAAATATTTCATGCTTAAAAGTTAGTGCAAAAAAAGTAACAGAAAGATAGTGCCTCTTTAACAAAGTAAGTATTATTACTCATATTTAATTTTTGTTAATAAGAAAATAAAGACGTTTGATTATCGTATCAATTTTTTTCTCTATCTTATACTCAGATATTTTAGTATATGAAATATTTATACCTTATCCCCCCCCCTACCAGATTTTCTAAAGAGAAAAAAATCTTCTCTTTCCATACGCTTTTGCTGTATCAGCAATCAGCATTATCAACCACCTTAGCAATATTTAATATGTATAATCCTTTCCCAAAAAAAATAAGTAAGGCATGGTTAGGATTCATCACTATTAAAAACTAAAAAATGAAAACCTACGCATATAAACTAATTGCCACATTAGTTGCCATAATAGTAATAATCTTTAGTTTCAACAGTTGTAAAAAAACAAATGATATTAAAACCGACAATAACCTTACTGTTGAACAACAAAAAGCAAAAATTATTGAGGCTACAAAGCAACGATATGGAAATATTACCGCTCCATTTATATTAAATGCAAATCAGCCGGCTACTTCTGTTTCTTATAAAAACCAACAAGGTCAGCTTATTCAGTTTGCCGGAGGTGCTTTAAGAACGGCAGCTACCTGCGGGCAATATACCTGCTCAACAGCTCCTTCTGCTTCTGACCTTTTTGTATCATATACTCTTTTATATTCAGAATGGTTTTATACTTGCGGTGGTGGTCACAATCTTACTGCTGTATGGAAAGTAAGTACACCCTACACTGTTCTTACAGAGAATCCAAATACGGATGACCCCAGCTATGGTAATATCCGTATTAAAAACAGCGGAGGTACTGTATTGGTTACAAGTTCTGACCTTGGCGCCAATAATTTAACTATAACATCGCTTGGAGCCGATCCTAATTGCAGTGCCAATACACTGTACAGAGTTTCTTATAAATGGAGTGGTATATCCGATTCTTATTTCCCGGGTAACTATGTAGAATGTTCTTTAAACCTTTACAACAATTGCTCACTTACCAGTAATGTAAATGTAGTTGGCTTTACAGGCACTTTCCCCGGCCCAAGTTCTATATTGGATCCATTTACTCATCCTTGCGATAGGGTGGACAAAGCTTTTGTGAACCCACCCGGCGGAGGAACCAGCTATGCTACAATTGCCGGAGGATATGTTGTATGCTCGCCACCTTCTGGGTTTACTGCAATTACTAATCACCAAGTAGAATACAGGCCTGTCACTAACACGTCTAGTGATTTATGGGAAGATCAGCCAATTTCAGGAGGAAGTGCTAGTATAATTTATTTAGGCATTATACCCGGCACAGGCACTCCAGGTATTACTTCCCAAACTATGAACCCTTGGAGTGATGTCTTAAATCTTACAAACATGACTTCAAGTTCTGGGAAATGGATAGTACGATATCGAAACATATACACAAGCGGATGTTCATCAACTTATTCTCCGAATGCAGCTTGGAGTGGGAATTGGCGCCAAGAAATCTGGAATTTATAAGAAAATAAAAATTAAAGGAGCAGAAGTTTCTGCTCCTTTTTGAAATGAAAGTAATTTTATTCATTATTCTACTATTTGTAAATTCTTGCTATTTATTTAGCCAGCAAAAATTTTGTGCCGATTCGAGTATCAGGATTAAGTATATGAATATTAATCCTAATTATTTTTTGGATTTGAGCATAAATAAAACCACCCCAGATAAAAACATCTTATCTGGAAGTTTACTTAAAAATGACTTTTCAGAACAGGACTTACTTTTACTAAAAACCACATGGGGAGACAGCATTTTATGGAGCAAGAAATATAAATCAGCCAATAACTTTTTATTAGGTTCAACAGGAGCATATACTCTTTCTGACAATAGTTTAATTGTTACAGGCTACGTTAAGAATCTAAATGCTACTCATTTTTCTATTTCAAGAACAGACTCAAGTGGAAATTTACTCTGGATGCAACAATTACCAGTAACAATAGCTGGAATTAATTATTCTGTTAATCCGAATAGTAGTAATGAGCATGTTTTTATATCAAACAACAATATTTACTTTTATATTAATACAGCAGGCCCGCATAATATAGTTGGGAAAATGGACTTGAACGGTAATCTTCTTTGGAGTAAAAATTTAATTTCACTTCCTTTCTTTACAACTTCAATTGTAACTGGTTTACATGAGCAGAATGGATCAATTTACTTAGTTACAAATAAGTCCAAGCAAATAATCGGAGGAGTCTCAATTAATTTTCAAGGCATTATTATTACAAAAATTAACGAATATGACGGAAGTATAATGGAAAGCTCATTGATAGGCATCAATCCTGACAGTTTTGCAAAGGGTATATATGGAATGGAACTCAATTCATTTCCTAACAACAAACTATCTATTTCTGGTTTTATTTGTGTTCAATTACCGAACGGATCAATAAGTCCGGGGCAATCTTACACCCGATTTAGCTTAATATTAGATACCACTACAAATAGCTATCAAAGTTTTTATTATACATGTAGCCTCCCAACCGATCAGACATTTCAATATGATGTTTCCACACCGAAAAACAGTATTTTTTTATATAATAATATTCTAAATCGAAGCAAGTATTTTTCTGTTTACGATAGTAATCAATTCCTTTATCGAAGCAGAAAGTTTACATTTCAAAACAACCCTATTATCTCAAACTCAATAGTAAAACTTGATGACAAACTAAATATTCATTTCCTATATAATTATTTCGAGGGTAGTCAAAATATATCCGAATATGCCCGCATCAGTGATCTGGCTCCAGCCAATACATTAAATTGTTTTGGAGAAGATACCGCCAGTATTTTTCAGCAGTTTCCTATGCAGATTACCAAAGAACCTTTTACCTGGGATGCGGTGCAAAATAATGTTCTCAGCAGCTTGCCTATTAATGTATTTACCGAAGATTTTCCTATTCAAAAAGAAGTAGTCTGCAAACAGGTAAGTTATTGCGACAGTGTGAAAATACTGGGCAATCCCGTAGCCTGTATTTCTGGCGGCGATGTAAGGTTCAGCAGTTTTCTTAATCCACAATGCCTTAAAAGTCTTAACTGGAGTTTTGATACTTCGTATGCTTCGGTGGTACATGCAGAAGCCGACAGTGCAGTTACGCTTCGCTTTAAACAGAGCGGTCAGTTTTATCTGAAGGCCGAAGTAAATAATTGTGTGGTAAAAGATTCGGTGCTTGTTACAGTAACATCTCCAAAATCATCACTGCAACTGAATAAAAAAGATTCGGTGCTTTGCCCCGGCGATTCCATTCTGTTGCAGGCAGGCACTGGTTTTGCCAATTACCAATGGCAGGATGGCAGTACACAAAATTTTTATACCGTAAAGTCTCCCGGCTTTTATCGTATTACCGCTACCGACAGTTGCGGAAACATTTTTAAAGACAGCCTGCTTGTTTCGGCTGCCGATACCAGTTTGAACATTGCAACAGTTTACCCCATCTGCCCTTATGATTCTGCAAAGCTGCTTTTTCCCTCAGTCATATATAACATTACCTGGCAACCTGCCGCTTCAGGTTTGCTTACAGGAAATGTATTAAAACTTTTTCCGCCGCAATCAACCAGTTATCTAATACAAGCACAAAAATCACCAGGCTGCGATGTATCAAAAACCATTGAGGTAGTAAAAGAAGATTGCCCCGAATGGGTTCGTTTCCCTTCGGCCTTTACACCAAACAATGACCGACTGAATGATCTTTTTAAACCCGGCGTAAGCGGACAACTGCAATCGTATACCTTAAAAGTGTTTGAACGTAACGGCCAGTTACTGTTTTCTACAAATAATCCGTATGCCGGATGGAATGGTAATTTTAAAGGCGTACTGCAAAACAGTGGTGTATTTGTTTTTGTTTGCCAGTATAATTTTTATGGCAAAGAAACACAACTCGCTAAAGGTACAGTTGCACTCATACGGTAATCAATCAGACATATTAATAATCCCGTTTTACATTGCACAAATCAGTTTCACTTTTAGCTGTTTCAGCTACCTTTGCGGTACAATAAAAACATATTTATAGTATGGAATACAGAATAGAAAAAGATACCATGGGCGAAGTAAAAGTTCCTGTTGATGCATATTATGGGGCACAAACACAACGTAGTATTGATAACTTCAAAATTGCTCAGGACATCAATAAAATGCCAAAAGAAATTATTGAAGCATTTGCTTACCTTAAAAAAGCGGCTGCCATTACCAATAATGAAGCCGGGGTTTTACCAAAAAATAAAACTGTATTAATTGGTAAAGTTTGTGATGAAATAATAAAGCGAAAACTGGATGATAGTTTTCCATTGGTAGTTTGGCAAACCGGCAGTGGCACACAAAGCAATATGAATGTAAACGAAGTGGTGGCTTATCGTGGTCATGTACTTAAAGGTGGGAAGCTGACAGATAAAGAGAAATTCCTTCATCCAAATGATGATGTAAATAAATCGCAATCTTCCAACGATACCTTCCCCACAGCAATGCATATTGCCGCCTATAAAATTCTGGTAGAAACGACTTTGCCGGGAATAAAAAAACTGAGAGATACTCTGGCGAAGAAGAGTAAACAGTACATGAAAGTGGTAAAGATCGGTCGCACCCATTTCATGGATGCAACACCGTTAACAGTTGGACAGGAGTTTAGCGGCTATGTTTCGCAATTAGATCATGGAATGAAGGCTATTAAAAACACACTGGCTCATTTAAGTGAGTTGGCTTTGGGCGGAACAGCTGTTGGTACCGGCATCAACACACCACCGAAGTATTCAGAAAATGTAGCAAAGCAGATTGCTAAACTAACCGGCCTGCCATTTAAAACGGCAGATAATAAATTTGAAGCACTGGCAGCACATGATGCAATTGTAGAAGCACATGGTGCTTTAAAAACTGTTGCAGTAAGTCTGATGAAAATTGCAAATGATATTCGTATGCTATCCTCGGGGCCTAGAAGTGGTATAGGTGAAATTTATATTCCAGACAATGAACCCGGCTCTTCAATAATGCCAGGCAAAGTAAACCCTACGCAGTGCGAAGCTTTAACAATGATTGCCGCACAGGTAATGGGAAATGATGTAGCGATCAGCATTGGCGGCAGCAATGGTCATTTTGAATTAAATGTTTTTAAACCAGTAATGATTTATAATTTTCTGCATAGTGCAAGGTTGATTGGTGATGGTTGTGTTTCTTTTAATGATAAATGCGCTATTGGACTGGCTCCGATTAATGCAAATATTAAAAAGCATCTTGATAATAGTTTAATGCTGGTTACATCATTAAATACAAAAATTGGTTATTACAAAGCTGCTGAAATTGCTCAAAAAGCGCATAAGCAAGGAACCACTTTAAAAGAGATGGCTGTACAGCTTGGTTATGTTACTCCTGAGCAGTTTGATGATTGGGTAAAGCCTGTTGATATGGTCGGTAAGCTGAGTTAAACATATCGTAAAATCACTATACTTTAGAGAAGGGTGTAAAATTCTTCTCTAATTT
>JAHEMM010000032.1:0-1449 GCA_024643655.1 Chitinophagaceae bacterium
GATGCTCTGTGCAAAATAATATCAGCCGTTTGTAAAACGGGATAAGTCAATAAACCCGCATTTATATTCTCTGGTTGAAGCCGCACTTTATCTTTAAACGTAACCGTTTTTTCCAATTCTCCAATATAAGCCAGCATATTAAGATAGAGATATAATTCTGATGTTTCATATACATGACTCTGGCAATACAATGCAGCTTTATCGGGATCCAAACCACAGGCAATATTCTCAGACAATACCCTGTGAACATTCGTTTTTAATTCCTTTGTATCAGGATGTGTAGTTAATGAATGAAGGTCTGCTACCATAAAATAGCACTCAAATTCATTTTGCAAACGAACATAATTTTTTACTGCACCAAAATAATTCCCCAAATGCAAAAAACCAGTTGGCCGAATGCCACTCATTACTATTTTCTTACTTTCCATACTACTTCCCTTTCTTTACTTTTTAGTAGAATACTGTATGCTACATGCAAGCTATGTAATCTACAGTAAGGCGGCGAAGATAATAAATTAGAAAGGAGTCTTATGAAGTTAGTACAGATAAAAACTCTCTTCCCGCACTAGTTTCACTACTGACACACAACTATTTTCTATCTACTATCTTTGTCCGATGGAAGTGAACGATGCAATGGTAGACAAACTGGCTCAACTTTCCCGGCTTCATTTTAATGAAACGGATAAAAAAGAGATTAAAAATGATCTTCAACGAATGATTGCTTTTGTTGAGAAACTCAATGAATTAGATCTTGATGGAGTACAACCGCTCCTTCATATGAGTGATGAAGTAAATGTATTAAGAGAAGACGAAGTAAAAGGATCCGTCACCAGAAATGAAGCTCTAAAAAATGCTCCGTTACATGATAACCAATTTTTTAAAGTGCCAAAAGTGATAAAGAAATAATATGTCACAAGGAATTATTCATTTAGAAAATATTCAAAAAAGTTATTTCATGGGAAAACATGAGTTGAAAGTATTAAAAGGACTTTCACTGGATGTTTTAAAAAATGAATATGTAGCGTTGATGGGACCATCTGGTTCAGGCAAAAGCACTTTAATGAATATTATTGGTTGCCTGGATACTGCTTCTGGGGGGAAATATATCCTCAATGAAAAGGATGTGAGCAAAATGGAAGACAATGCACTGGCTGAAGTAAGAAATACTGAGATTGGTTTTGTATTTCAACAATTTAATTTATTGCCACGGTTATCGGCGCTGGAAAATGTAGCACTTCCTTTAGTTTATGCCGGAATGAGTAAGAAACTCAGAAATGAAAAAGCTTTACATGTATTGGATATGGTAAGTCTTAGCGACAGATCTCACCACAAACCAAATGAATTATCTGGTGGACAATGTCAGCGGGTTGCTATTGCCAGAGCTCTTGTAAATGACCCTTCTATAATTCTGGCAGACGAACCAACTGGCAATCTTGATTCTGTAACATC
>JAHEMM010000032.1:1549-26215 GCA_024643655.1 Chitinophagaceae bacterium
ACCCGTTGTGTATGCAGAAGAACAGAAAGGTTAATTGTGGCATTAGAACGAAACAAAATGTTTGTTGATCCTTTAGTAATAAAATACCTCAACCGCTTAAGCGATTATTTATTTGTTTTGGCCCGATACATCAGTAATTACTTGAAAGTGAAAGAGATACCTTGGCGCCCAAGAGTTTAACCTTTCAGGTCAAAAAAAATAACTATTTTACTATTTAATAAATGTTATAGGAACTTCCTAAAAGGGAAAACTTATTTAAGTAGTTAATAAAATCCGGCTATATGAATCTCAGAAGTTTTCTATTCTTTTTTATATCATCAATTTATTTAATAGGGTGTCAACCGGAAACAATCGATCCACCTCCTAATCCCGGCCCTTTAAGGGATACTACCATTCTAAATGTTTCGTATGGCACTAATACAAGCCAAAAATTTGATCTGGGACTTCCAGCTAACAGAACCTCGGCTACACAATTAGTAGTTGTAATACATGGTGGCGGATGGCAAGTTGGTGACAAAAATGAATTAACCTGGCTGCTGAATGGATTAAAGCAAAGAGGATATGCTGTAGCAAATATTAATTACCGGCTTTTATTAAATCAACCTGATAATTATAAAATGCAAGTTGATGATGTTGATAGTGCTATTCAGTTTTCTTTACGTTTAGCCTCAACGTATACTTTTAATGGACAGAAACTATATATTGCCGGACATAGTGCAGGCGGTCATCTTGCCATGAGTTATGCCTACACAAGAAATACAGCTGGCAAAGTTAAAGCTGTAGGTTCGTTAGCCGGACCTTCGAACCTTTTCAGCATGTCTTATTATAACTTCAATATTTATAATTTAATTCTAGAGCCTTACTTAGGTGTTCCTTTATTTCCAGCGTCTCCGGCAGCTACACAACGATATCAGGATTGCAGTCCTTTTTATCGGGCAACAGCTTCGGCTCCACCCACTATTTTCTTTCATGGAGATTTAGATCCAGTAGTTTATACTGATCAAAGTACAGGCATGCATGCAAAACTTGGCACGTTGGGTGTAGATAAAAAAATTATAATGTATCCATTTACATTTCATGATTGGTGGACAGATGGAACTAAAACAGCAAATACCATGGATGAATTAAAAGCTTGGTTTACTGCCCATCCATAAATCAAACAATCTTTCCGTCTTTCATGTGCAGCACTCTATCGCTTAATAGTGCCAGTTCTTCATTATGTGTTACTATTAAAAACGTCTGATTGAAATTTTTTCTTAAATCAAAAAAAAGTTGATGCAACTCTTTAGCATTAGCAGAATCAAGGTTGCCAGTTGGTTCGTCGGCAAAAATTATATCCGGCTTATTGATTAAGGCTCTTGCTACAGCTACTCTTTGCTGTTCTCCACCTGATAATTGATTGGGTTTATTTTCCATTCGCTCAGCAAGTCCAAGCATTTGCAAAAGTTTTTCCGCCTCCAGCTTTACTTCCATTTTCTTTTTTCCAGCTATCCACCCGGGAATACAAACATTTTCCAGTGCAGTAAACTCTGGCAATAGGTGATGAAATTGAAATACAAACCCGATATGTTTATTACGAAAAGCTGATAATTTATTACCACTTAATGAATTGATTTGAACATGATTCATTGCTATTTCTCCTGAATCAGCAACATCCAGTGTTCCTAAAATATGTAACAATGTGCTCTTTCCCGAACCCGAAGGACCAACAATAGCAACAACTTCACCCTTATTTATTTCAAGGTCAACACCTTTTAGTACTTCAACTTTACCGAAACGCTTAAAAATATTTTTTCCAGATATCATGCAGCTAAATCTTCATTATTTAAATCATTGCTTTTGAAAGTTCTCAGCCCGAAACTATACAAAACCAGTTGAAATTATTTCATAAAATAAGTTGCCTTTCAAAAAAATTTGGACAGACTTCCCTTTAAACATAAAATGGGCTAAAAAACAAAAAAAAACTTAAGATTTGGAAAATACGTTAATACTGTTACATTTGCGGAAAATTAGGGGTATCCAAAAAGAACCGGATACAGCAAACCTTATTCAAAAATTAAAACCCTGAGAAGATGTTTTGGACTTTAGAATTAGCCTCGTACCTTGAAGATGCTCCTTGGCCAGCAACAAAAGACGAATTGATAGATTATTCAATCAGATCCGGTGCGCCTATAGAGGTAGTAGAGAATTTACAGGAACTGGAAGATGAAGGCGATGTGTATGAAACAATCGAAGACATCTGGCCGGATTATCCTACGCATGAAGACTTCCTCTTTAATGAAGATGAATATTAACCCCCAACCCCTGAAGGGGAGTATAAAACCTATTAAATAAAAAGCCTCCAGACCGGAGGCTTTTTATTTATAATCGTTTTTTGAAATAGGGAAAACTAAAGACCCCTTTAGGGAGTTTGGGGGTCTACCCCAAGCTTCTGCATCACTTCATTACTTACACCAGTGGTTGAATAACCGCCATCATGGAATAAGTTCTGCATGGTAACCATTCTGGTCAGGTCGCTGAATAATGTTATACAATAATTAGCACAATCTTCCGCTGAAGCATTTCCAAGTGGAGCAATTGCTTCTGCATAATCAAAGAAGTCTCCAAAACCTTTAATACCTGTTCCGGCAGTTGTTTTGGTCGGTGATTGTGAAACAGTGTTGATTCGAACTTTCTTATCTACCCCATAATGATAGCCAAAACTGCGGGCTATAGATTCCAACATCGCTTTAATATCAGCCATGTCTGTATAAAAAGGATAAGTTCTTTGGGCTGCCATATAAGTTAAAGCCACAACACTACCCCATTCATTGATAGCATCGAGCTTCTTTGCCACAGCCAGCATTTTATGAAATGACATAGCCGAAACATCAACACCTTTCATAAAGTAATCGTAATTCGATTCAGTATATGGAATTTTTTTACGAATGTTAACACTCATTCCAATTGAATGCAATACAAAGTCAATTTTACCACCCAATACATCCTGGGACTGGGTGAACAAAGTTGTCAACTCTTCCACATTAGTAGCATCTGCGGGAATAATGGTTGAATTTGTTTTTTCGGCTAGTTTATTAATCTCTCCCATCCGCATAGCAATAGGAGCATTGGTTAATACAAAAGTCGCACCTTCTTCATGTGCCTTTTCTGCCACTTTCCAAGCAATGGAATTCTCATCCAATGCGCCGGTTATAATTCCTCTTTTTCCTTTTAATAAATTGTACGCCATAGCAATTATTTTTTGTTGCCGTAAAAATAAGGAGATATTTCTAAGCTATAGGAAACAGTATTCTGATAAAAAAAACAATACAAAAAGTAAACACAAATATCAGGATCAAAATTGTCATCATCCAGATAAAAAAATGCAGAAAAGATGCTTTTGGTTTCATTTTCTGTTCCAGATATTTATATACCATATAAATTGGAATCAACGAAAGAATAATAATCAAAAAAATGGCAACTGCTTTTAGTTTCATTTGAAATAGTTCAATAATCACTACAATATATTTATAAAATATTGATTCAACGTAGTAAAAAGATTAGTTAGTTGAATTACCTTTAAACCATCAGTCTGCAATACGGCTATTCAATAAATCATCATGCATGAATGTAAAAACTGTTATTACCGGAACAGGATGTTATATCCCTGAATTTATAAAAACGAATACGGATTTTATGCATCAGGATTTTTATACAGAAGAGAATCAACTTATTTCTACTCCTTCACAGGAAATAGTTGAAAAGTTTCAAGGTATAACCGGCATAGAAGAACGTCGTTATATTAATGACGATATGGAATCTTCTGACATGGCAACAATTGCTGCAAAACAGGCAATTGAAGAAAGTGGAATTGATCAGGAAGAATTAGATCAGATTATTTTAGCTCATAATTTCGGTAATGTTATAAAAAATACTATTCAAACCGATGTATTACCTGCATTAGCTTCAAGAGTAAAACATGATCTTGGTATTAAAAACCCAAATTGTGTGGCTTATGATATTTTATTTGGTTGCCCTGGTTGGTTGCAGGGTGTTATTCAGGGTGATACATTCATAAAAGCCGGTATAGCTAAAAAAGTTTTGGTTGTTGGAACTGAAACATTGAGCCGTGTACTCGACATGTACGACCGTGATAGTATGATATTTTCCGACGGTGCAGGAGCCTCGGTTCTTGAAGCAATTCCTGAAGATAAAACAACAAGCGGAATCCTTTCCTGGAGTGTACAAAGCCATTGTGCAGACGAAGCTTTCTATCTTTTTTTAGGTAAAAGTAATTTTCCCGATGCGGATTCTAAAATCCGCTATATAAAAATGAAAGGCAGAAAAGTATATGAATATGCTATGCAATATGTTCCCGCAGCCATGAAAGATTGTCTGGATAAAGCAAAAATTTCAATTAAAGAAGTAAAAAAAGTATTCATCCATCAGGCCAATGAAAAAATGGATGAAGGCATTATCAAACGCCTGTTCAAACTATATGGCGAAAAAGATATACCGGAGCATATTATGCCAATGAGTATTCATAAATATGGCAATAGCTCGGTTGCCACTATCCCAACATTATTTGATCAGGTTAAAAAAGGCAAACTGGAAGACCATACATTTGATAAAGGCGATATTGTTCTTTTTGCTTCTGTTGGGGCAGGTATGAATATTAATGCAGTCTGTTACCGGATTTAAGACCTAAGTTGCCTCACTCCTTATCTTTGCGTTATGACGATTTCATATAAATGGCTGAGTGAATATTTGCCAGTAAACGTAGACCCGGAAAGGTTGAGCCGTATCCTTACTTCTATTGGATTGGAAGTAGAAAGCATGAGTAAATTCGAAGACATTAAAGGCGGTCTGCAAGGTCTTGTAATTGGCGAAGTACTTAGTACAGAAAAACATCCCAATGCAGATAAATTAACATTGACTAAAGTATCAATTGGCAATGGAGAACCTTTGCAAATTGTTTGCGGCGCACCAAATGTGGCTACTGGGCAGAGAATAGTAGTAGCTCCTGTTGGATCTACCATCTATCCCCTAACAGGTGACCCTTTAACAATGAAAGTAGCTAAGATCAGAAATGTAGAAAGCTATGGAATGATCTGTGCAGAAGATGAAATAGGTGTCGGCTCTTCGCATGATGGCATTTTAGTTTTGCCGGCAGATGCGCCTGTTGGAATTGCAGCCGACGAATATTTTCAACCTTATGAAGATGTAATTTTTGAGATTGGTTTAACACCAAATCGAATGGATGCAATGAGCCATTGGGGTGTTGCAAGGGATGTATGTGCTTATTTAAGTCACCATGACAAGCAAGATATAAAACCGAAACTACCTAATGGAAATGGGTTTAAAGTTGATAACAACACATTGACCATTGATGTAAAAGTAGAAAACGAAAAAGCATGCCCCCGTTATTCCGGACTAAGTATTGCTAATATTGCTATAGCTGATTCCCCAAAATGGTTACAACAAAAATTAAAAGCAATTGGCCTTCGTCCTATTAATAATATAGTTGATATTACTAATTATATTCAGCATGAAACCGGCCAACCACTTCATGCATTTGATATTGATAAAATAGGCGGCAAAAAAATTATTGTAAAAAATTTGCCTGAAGGGAGCAACTTTATTACACTGGATGAAAAAAAGCGGACATTAAGTGCAGAAGACCTGATGATTTGTGATGCCACTGAAGGAATGTGTATAGCTGGTGTATTTGGCGGTCAGCATAGTGGAGTTACCGATTCAACAAAAAATATTTTTTTAGAAAGTGCCTTCTTTGATGCAGTCATCACCAGAAAAACATCTTTTCGACATGGCTTAAGAACAGATGCAGCTAGTCGATTTGAAAAAGGTACTGATATTTCAGCCACAGTAAATGTGTTGAAAAGAGCTGCCAATATGATCAAAGAAATTGCGGGTGGAGAAATAGCATCAGAAATAGTTGACATCTATCCTTCTGTAAAGCCTAAAACAGAAGTGGCTATAAAGTGGCATTTCATAAAAAAACTTAGTGGTAAAAATTATCATCCAGATGCCGTGATGGATATTTTAAATAGTCTTGGTTTTGAAACTTTAAAAGAAGGGATTGATGAACTGAGAGTGGCAGTACCTTACCATAAACCAGATATTAGTTTACCCGCCGATCTTGTAGAAGAAATAGTACGAATTGACGGATTGGACAATATTGAAATTCCGGATTCAATCACCATTACTCCGGCTATTGAAGAACAATATGAAAAAGAAATATTTAGGGAAAAAACGGCTAGCTATTTAGTAGGCCAGGGATTTAATGAGATGATGACCAATTCCATCACAAATGCCGCATATTATTCTGAAGAAGAATCTAATAGCATGGTAAAAATGATGAATAGCCTTAGTGCCGATTTAAATATTCTTCGCAACTCTTTATTTGAAACTTCTCTTGAAGCAGTTGCTTATAATCTCAATCATAAAAACAACTCTCTTCGTTTGTTTGAGTTTGGAAAAGCATACACTAAATCCGGCAATGAAAAATATGCAGAATCAGACAAGCTCTGCCTTGTTATTACTGGCAACAAAAATGAAGATAGCTGGAAACAAAAATCTGTTCCAGTAGATTTTTATACTTTAAAAGGGGCCGTAAATTCAGTGCTATCAATTTTAGGGATAATACCTGATGCATTTCAAAAACAAGGAGTTCCAAAGCTGGACAATCATCTTGTTATAAAAAAGAATAGTACTATTATAGCAGGAGCAGGTCAAGTAAAAAAAGCCATTCTTGATAAATTTGGCATTAAGCAAGCTGTTTATTTTGCAGAACTTGACTGGACAGCTATTTCTTCATTAGCAGCTAACCAAAAAAACAAAGTAAAAGAAATTCCAAAATACCCATCTGTTCAACGTGACATAGCCATGGTTGTCTCAAAGAGTTTAGAATGGAATGAAGTAGAAACAACTGTACAAAGAATTAAACTTCTTAAATTACAAGACATTAAATTATTTGATATTTTTGAAAGTGAAAAATTAGGCATTGATAAAAAATCACTGGCCGTCAATTTTACTTTTCAGGATGAAGAAAAAACGTTAACCGATAAAGAAATTGACGGCTGGATGAATAAGATTATGACATCGCTTGAAAATGACTTACAAGCAGAAATCAGAAAATGAGTACTGAACTACATCTAAAACGCATTCAGGAAAAACTTCAACAATTGTTGAAAGAACATACTGCTGTTCAAAATGAAAATGGAAAGTTGAAAGAAGAACTTGATAGTTTAAATAAAAAAATAACAGAACAACAAAATAATGTTGATGAGTTAAAACAACAAATTAGTATCCTAAAAGTGAGTTCAGAAAATATGAATGAGGCTGATAAAAAAGAATTTGAAAAAAGAATAAATGGCTACTTGAAAGAGATTGATAAATGTATTGCTCTGTTGGGGCAGTAATTTATCTAAAACCGATCTTCAGGCAATTACTATAACAAAAACTAAACCCCCTATTGCATGAGTGAGTTAATAGCTATATCAGCCCTTATTGGAGATAGAACTTATCGTATTAAAATAAATCCTTCTGATGAAGAAATAGTTCGAAAAACATTGAAAACAATCAATGACAAAATTCTTGAATTTAAAACCATGTTTGCTGGTAAGGATATGCAGGATTATATAGCCATGGTAATGATCTGGTATGCAACCGAAAAAACAAAAGAAGGAAATGCCGGTATTGAAAAAATAAATCTTACCAATCAATTAGATACCATCGAAAAATTATTGGATCATCAGTTAGCTAAAAAATAAAATACCCCGCTCTTTGGCGGGGTATTAAAAATTCACTTGAATATTTAAGGCTTAGGACTAAATGCCTTTTTACCATCAATAAATTCACCTAATTTCTGTTCAAGATCTTCACCTCTCAAATTCTTAGCTATAATAATACCTTCGGGATTCACTAATAAATTCTGAGGTATTGCTTTAATGCCATATTGTTTTGCTACTTCGTTATCCCAAAATTTTAAATCGCTTACTTGTGTCCAGGTAAGTTTATCATCATGTATTGCTTTTAGCCATTTATCTTTTTGGTTGGCTCTATCAAGAGAAACACCAACGATATGAAAATTCTTGTCCTTATACTTATTGAATACTCTAACAACATTCGGATTTTCTGCTCTACATGGCCCACACCAGCTAGCCCAGAAGTCGATCAATACATATTGCCCTTTAAAAGAAGAAAACCTGATCGGGTTATCCAAAGTATCATTTTGAGTAAAGTCCATAGCCATTTTACCAATACCTGTCTTCTTTGCAATTTCAAGATTTTCTTTAAAATCTAAAGCAGATGGGTAGTTTTTGTTTGCTTCTGATAATGCATTGAAAAGTGGCTCTACTTTATCAGCATTAATATCCCAACCGGCATATCGCTGAAGAGCATACAATCCTAATGGTGAGTTTGGATTCTTTTTCACAAATTCGCCATAAACCTGCTCTTTCATTTCATTATCTATTGCATCTATCTGTTCTTCTATTTTAGTTTGATTCTCACTATCCTTTGCTTTTGCATATTCCCTGTATTGTGCAATCAATGGTTCCATTCGCAGATTATACGGCTTTATAGCCTGTTCGAGTTTTGTATACTCATTATGAGCTTCAGAACCTTTTACTATAACATTACTAAAAGAATCAACAGATGTTACTTTAATTTTTCCTGATTCCAAAAAAACGGAAGTCATATCTCTTGAGGCTACTACCTTAACTTTCTCCCCCTCAACAACATCAGAATATTTTACTCTTAATCTGCCTTGAATAGGTTCTTCCAATTTTCCCGTAAACATGTATTTACCTTTTTTTACCTGAACACTATCCATTTTCCACTCTCCGTCAGTTCGATATTGCAGATAAACCCAATCAGCTTTATTTGCCAGGTTTTTGGTTTTACCAGCGAGTTTAAATGTTTTTGCTTTATCCTGTGCCAAAGCACAAAATGGCAAAGCAATAAGTATCAAAAGGACCTTTTTCATATTAAAATTTTTAGACCTGCAATATAACCGAAATAAGCTCCAAATTTGAATAGATATTTCATGAAACACTCCATTTTTACATAAAAGGCAAGGTTAGTTTCAATTTTCATTCTTACGCCTCCGTTTTGTATCTTCGTTAATTACCGATATTTATCGGAATTAAATTATTAAGAATTAGCATTGTGCAACATCTAAACAAAAAAATACATGGACCCGAATATATTATTGATCATAATTGGTATTATAGCCCTTGTAATAGGCTTGATAACAGGTAAATTAATCTTTGCAAAAAATACTAATAAGAAATTAGAAGAAGCCGAACTCCAGTCACAATCCATTATTAAAGAAGCCCAGATAAGGGCCGAAACTATCCGGAAAGAAAAGGAGCTGGAAGCAAAAGAACGTTTCGTTCAACTAAAGTCGGATCATGACAGAGAAGTGTTGGATAAAACAAAGAAAATGAACGATGCGGAAAATCGTATCCGTCAGAAAGAACAATCCATCAATCAGAAAGAGTCAAATCTTGACAAGCAGTCAAAAGAGAATGATGCTATCAAAGAGAATCTTAACCGACAGATTGATTTAGTTAACATTAAAAGAACCGAACTTGAGAAGCATCAGGAAGAACATATTCGACGTTTAGAAAAAATTGCTACCCTTACAGCGGAAGAAGCAAAAGCACAGTTAATAGAAAGCCTGAAAAATGAAGCACATACACAGGCAGTTGGTATTCAACAAGAAATTATTGATGATGCAAAGCAAAAGGCAAATAAAGAAGCCCGCAAGATTATCATACAAACAATACAAAGAACAGCTGCAGAACAAGCCATTGAAAATACGATTACTGTTTTCAACCTTGAAAGTGACGAGATTAAAGGCCAAATAATCGGCAGAGAGGGAAGAAACATCAGAGCTATTGAAGCGGCTACAGGTGTAGATCTTATAGTTGACGATACACCAGAAGCCATACTTCTATCTTCTTTCGATCCGCTTCGTCGTGAAATTGCCCGATTGAGTTTACAAAGATTAGTTGCAGATGGACGTATACACCCTGCAAGAATTGAAGAAGTTGTTGAAAAAACAAAAAAACAAATTGAAGACCAAGTAAGAGAAATTGGTGAAAGAACGGTAATTGAAATGGGTATTCATGGCCTTCATAAAGAATTAGTAAGAATGGTGGGTCGTATGCGTTTCCGTTCTTCGTATGGCCAAAACTTATTAATGCACAGCAGGGAAACAGCCAACCTTTGTGCTACTATGGCAGCAGAATTAGGATTAAATGCAAAACTGGCCAAAAGAGCTGGTTTATTGCATGATATTGGAAAAGTGCCAGACGAAGAAAGTGAATTGAGCCACGCATTACTTGGGGCAAAACTGGCCGAAAAATATGGCGAAAACCCCGCCGTTGTAAATGCAATTGGTGCTCACCACGATGAGATGGAAATGCAATATGTAATTTCTCCAATCGTACAAGCCTGTGATGCTATAAGCGGAGCAAGACCTGGTGCCAGAAGAGAAATTATGCAGCAATATTTGCAGCGTATTAAAGACCTTGAGAATCTGGCAATGGCCTACGATGGTGTAGAAAAGGCTTATGCCATTCAAGCTGGACGAGAATTGAGAGTCATTGTGGAGTCGGATAAAGTTACCGACCAGGAGTCGGATAAATTATCATTTGAGATTGCTCAGAAAATACAGACTGAAATGACATTTCCCGGGCAAATAAAAGTTACGGTAATAAGAGAAAAGAGGGCGGTAAACGTTGCCAGATAATTAGTCTGTTGGGAATTAGTTAATTAGGCTTGTTAAGCAAAAATCAGTGAGAAAGCCTAATTAACTAATCAACAAATTAACTTTTTAACAAAATTCCCCTTACCTTTGCCCTCCTAAAAATCAGGAATATGAACGCAATAGATTTTGTACATGAGCAGTTGACTGGGAAAAAAGAATTTCCAAAATTCAAAGCAGGTGATAATATTACCGTTAACTATAAAATTATTGAAGGTAATAAAGAGAGAATCCAGTCTTTTAAAGGCGATGTAATTAAGAAACAAGGTACTGGCGCAACAGCAAGTTTTACTGTTCGTAAAATTTCTGATGGCATTGGCGTTGAAAGAGTATTTCCTTTCTTTTCGCCAAATGTAGACTCTATTGTTTTGAACAAAACTGGTAATGTACGTCGTGCTAAATTGTTCTATCAGCGTAGCCGTAGCGGAAAGAGTGCAAGAATCCGTGAAAAGCGTATGGTTACTGCTTCAGCAAAATAAGATCTTATTAATAAAAATAGTAGAAAGCTTTCCCCAAAAATGGAAAGCTTTTTTATTTGCACTAACTTATTGCCGATTATTTTTTTTATACTTACTATCTTTGACTTCTAATTTACATGATTATGATACAACCTACTTTATTGGGTGTGCTGGGTACGAATGAGATTGTTATAATACTCGTTATCGTATTACTTCTTTTTGGTGGTAAAAAAATTCCAGAATTGATGCGTGGATTAGGTAAAGGTGTTCGTGAATTTAATGATGCCAAAACCAATGTGAAGAAAGAGATTGAGGAAAGTGCAAACGAAGTAAAAAACTCTGTAAAAGAGTAATCCTTCATTGATTCTTTCTTACACTAAAGCCAACGCTTTTGTTTGAGTTCACTTCTATTGAGCAATACCATAGCCAATTGCAGAAGGGAGATATAACCTGTTTGCAAACAGCAGCGCATTACCTGAAACGCATTAATGAGACTAAACATCTTAATGCTTTTATTGAAATATATACCGATGAAGTATTAGCAAAAGCAAAAGCTTTAGATGAAAAAAGGAAATCAGGTAACCCTATTGGTAAATTACATGGTGTTATTATTGGGCTGAAAGATGTCATTTGTTATAAGGACCATAAAGTATCAGCTTCTTCTACTATTTTAAAAGATTTCACCTCCATTTATTCTGCAACAGCCGTAGATAGATTACTGGAAGAAGAAGCCATTATTATTGGCAATTGCAATTGCGATGAATTTGCAATGGGTTCTACCAATGAAAACTCCGCTTATGGCAAAGTATTGAATGCACTGGACGAAACTAGGGTTCCCGGTGGATCATCTGGTGGTTCAGCTGTGGCTGTTCAGACAGGCTGTTGTATGGTTTCTTTAGGTAGTGATACCGGAGGCTCAGTTCGTCAGCCTGCAGATTTTTGCGGAATAGTAGGCCTTAAACCTACATATGGGCGAATCTCCCGATATGGGCTAATTGCTTACGCTTCTTCTTTTGATCAAATAGGCATTTTCGGAACCAATATTCCTGATGTTGCTCTCTTATTGGAAGTGATTTCTGGGGCAGATGAGTTTGATAGTACAATTTCTCATAAAGAAGTTCCAGCTTATTCGAAAGAACTTTCTTCAAATAAAAAATATCGTTTCGCTTATTTCGAAACGGCATTATCTCATCCTGGACTTGACCCTGAAATTCACAATGCTATTCAAGTAAAAATTGAAGCATTAAAACAACAAGGACATATAGTAGAACCCGTTTCATTTGATTTATTGGAGTACATTGTTCCTGCATATTATATATTGACAACTGCAGAAGCATCTTCTAACCTTTCAAGGTTTGATGGAGTAAAATACGGTTATCGGTCTACCACACCTGGCGTTACGTTAACTGATTTTTACAAGCAAAGCCGATCTATTGGTTTTGGTAAAGAAGTGAAACGACGTATCATGCTAGGCACATTTGTCCTTAGTGCTGGATTCTTTGATGCATACTTTACAAAGGCACAAAAAGTTAGAAATTTGTTAAATGATAATATACAATTGATTTTCAATGACTTCGATTGTATTTTACTCCCAACTTCACCAGTTACAGCATTTAAGGCTGGTGAAAAAATGAACGATCCAATTGCCATGTATCTTGCTGATATCTATACAGTAATGGCAAACTTAGTCGGTATTCCAGCTATCTCTCTCCCTTTGTTCAAACACAGCAATAATATGCCCTTCAGCCTTCAATTAATGTCAAGTAAATTTAATGAGGTATCTTTGCTGCGCATTTCGCACCAACTAATGGGCGAAAAGTGATTGTAAAATGTTAATTATCAATAGGTTTGAGGAAATTTAAGCAAATAACAGTTTTAAGTATTACCGGTTTTTTACTGGTTCAGGTAGCCAGATCTGCAGGAATTGAGCAGGATATGAATAGTCAATCTCCTTTGAATGATACTACAGTAAACAAAAATCCAACAGATCAAAATGTGTTGGTAAAAAATGATCCTAAAAAAGATTTTAAAAATTTATATACAACGGCCGTTTTTGGAGATGGAGTTTCAGAAGCCAAACTCAACCCAATGGCAGTAAGCTTTGTGCAAAAGTATATTTCCAGAAATAAAACCGGGTTTATGGCCATGAAGGATTGGGCAGGACCAAAGTTGGAAATGATGGATAAAATACTTGCAGAGCATGGATTGCCCGGGGAATTAAAATACCTGGCAGTAATTGAATCGGGTTTGAAATATAATAAGAAATCTACATTCGGAGCCGTTGGGCCATGGGCCTTTATGCCAGCAGCTGCAAAAGAATATGGTTTAAGAGTATCAGGTAATAAAGATGAGCGCCTGGACTATTATAAAAGCACTCATGCCGCAGCAAGATTACTGACAGACTTTTATGCTATGTATGGTGATTGGCTATTAGTAATTGCAGCTTACAATAGCGGCCCAGGAAATGTTCAAAAAGCAATTCGTAAAGCTGGTGGCAGTAAAGATTTCTGGGTAATTCAAAATTATTTACCGAATGAAACAATGAACCATGTAAAGAAATTTATTGCCACACATTATATTTTTGAAGGGGAAGGCGGAATTACCACTGTTACAAAAAAAGAATTGAAGGAGCTTGTTAATAATGCCGGACCCAATTTAAACGAAAATGACTTAAGCAATTCTATTGCTTATAAAATCACTGGAAGATTCAATTCTTCAGTAATCATGAAATATACTGAAACGGATGTAGTTACTTTCAATAAATTCAATCCAAATTTCGATAATGAAATTGCATTGAATGGTAAATACGAACTTCGCTTACCAATACAAAAAATGAACATCTTTGTAGCGAAGCGTTATGAAATATTAGACGAAAGTCTCAATTTATTATTGAAAACTTCAAATACGAATTCTAAATAGTACTTGCTTACTCTTTTCTATTCCAACACTTTTTTCATAGCTTCTGCTTTCATCAGGCATTCTTCCCATTCCTTTTCCGGGTCACTATAAAATGTAATACCAGATCCTGCTGGCAATGAGAGATAGTTGGTACTGGCATTATACAGAATACTTCGTATGACTACATTAAAATCAAAATTACCATTTGGATTTATATAGCCAACGGCTCCTGAAAATATGCCCCTTTTAATTCCTTCATATTCTTCTATTAATTCCATTACTCTTTTCTTTGGCGCACCTGTCATAGAACCCATCGGAAAAGTTGATTTAATAATTTCAGAAAAAGTAATATCTGCTTTTAAATTTCCACTTACTGTTGATATCATCTGATGTACTTGCGGGAAAGAATAAATTCCATACAACTCATCAACCTGCACTGAACCTTCTTCACAAATTTTGGCAAGATCATTTCTAACCAAATCAACGACCATTACATTTTCCGATCGATCTTTTGTACTGTGTAACAAATTACTTTTACTGATTGCATCTTTTTCTTGATTGCCGGCAATTCTAATTGATGTCCCTTTTATTGGTTGAGAAATCAGCTTCACCCCTTCTTTCTTTAAATACCTTTCCGGGCTAGCACAAATCAGCCATTGATCATCCAATCTGTACAATGCAGAAAAAGGGTTGGGAGAAACTGCACTAAGTTTATTATAAACAGCTATCGGATCAATTTTTGCTTCTGTAGCAAAAAACTCATGGCAAAAATTTATTTCATAGCAATCGCCACGCAGTATATGTTTTTTTAGTTTGTTAATTACAGCAACATAATCAGATTCTGATAGGCGGCTTTGGATGGCAATTTTTTTAATCCCTGCATCTTTTTCTTTTCCTGTTGTCGATTCATTCAATATTTCAAAAATTGCTGCCGGATCAGTGGCTTCAATATAAATTTCCTTTTCCGAAATCTTTATTATTACTTCAGGTTCAAAAAAAAACAGGTCCGGAAATTTAATATCTGTTGAGTTTGATGAGGAAAGTTGTTCAATTTCATTTTTGAGATCATATCCGAAATGACCCAGCAACCAAGATTTTTTCTCGTCCATAAAATGTTGCAGCTGTTCCAATGCATTTCCTGCTTGTATTCGTACACTTCTTTTAACTCCGGCTCCAAGTAAACATTCTACGGATGTAGTATTTGATTGGTATAGATGATTATCCAAAAAACAAAAAGTGCTGAACTGTATTGACCAGTTCAGCACTTTCGCTTTCATTGTTTCAAAATCACTTATTTCAAAAATGCAGTTAGTATTGGTTGTATTCATCAACTTCTCTGAACATTACTGCTCCATTAAAAATCATCGTCTTCGTCATCATCATCAAAGTCATCTTTATCATCAAAAAGATCTTTGAATTCATCATCTACTTTGAAATCATCATCATCTGCAACCTTTTTCCCTCCAGTCTTTTTCCCTTTTGCAGGCGTATCAAATTCGTCAAAATCAGGATCCCATTCATCGTCATCATCTTCAGGTTTCTCCCAATCATCTTTCTCATCATCGACATCATCATCATCGTCATCATCATTCTTACCTTTCTTTGGTGTTGGTTTTCCTCCTTTTTTTGATGGTTTCACATCATCTTCATCAAAATCATCTTCATCATCTTCGTCATCATCTTTTGATGGTTTAGATACAGGTTTTTTTGCGGCCATCTTTTCGGATGCCAAATTTGTTTTAAAAGAAGTTGAACTTACTTTTTCTAATTTCATTACCATAGTCTTTACAGGATTATAATTGTAAAATTTCGGCGAAGTTTTTAAATAGCCAAATTTTTAGTTAGTTTTTTTTTATTTCTGAATAAATATAAAAATTATTTTACTTCTATTATCTGATCCCTACCTGGTCCATTAGAAATAAAATGAACTTGAACACCCAAATATTGATTAATAAAGTTAATATACTCTTTCATAGTATCTGGTAAATTACTAAAAGAATTTACTTCACTGCTCGGAGAACTCCATCCTGCAAAGCTTTTGTATTGTGGTACTGGTCTGGTTCTTTCCATTTGAAATGGAATTTCTTTGGTGCGGATACCGTTTATTTCATATTCGGTACATACTTGCAACTCTTTAAATGTATCCAGAACATCTGCTTTCGTCATTACGATTTTAGTTACTCCATTGATCATACAGGCAAAATTTAAAGCCACAAGATCGATCCATCCACAACGCCTTGGTCTTCCGGTTGTAGCACCAAATTCATTTCCCAATTTTCTCAATTCTTCCCCTGTAGCTCCTTCCAATTCTGTAGGAAATGGACCGCTTCCTACTCTGGTGCAATACGCTTTCGTAATACCGATCACATCTCGTATTAGTTGTGGCGCTATGCCTAAACCACTACAAACACCTGCGGTTGTTGTATTAGAAGATGTAACAAATGGAAACGTTCCAAAATCTATATCCAGCATTGTCCCTTGCGCACCTTCTGCAAGTATTCTTTTTCCTGCTTTAATTTTACTATTTATAAAATATTCACCATTTACAATATTTAGTTCTTTTAAATATTCAATGGTTGTAAAAAACTCTTCTTCCCAAACAGAAATATCTTCTTCAAAATTATAATTGTCTAATAATTGTTGATGTTTTGCTTTTAGATTTTTATACAAATTCTTAAAATCCTTATCTAATAAATCCCCCACTCTTAAGCCATTTCGACCTGTTTTGTCCATATAAGTTGGTCCAATTCCTTTTAAAGTAGACCCAATTTTTTCATTCCCTTTTGACAATTCAGCTGCTTTATCCAAAGCTCTATGTGTAGGAAGAATTAAGTGGGTTCGTTCCGCAATAAAAAGATTCTTTTTAAGATCCACTCCGAAAGAAGTTACAATATCACATTCTTTCTTTAATGTAACAGGATCTAATACCACACCATTGCCAATTAGGTTCGTTATACCTGCATGAAAAACGCCGGAAGGTATCTGGTGAAGTACTACTTTTTTATCCTTTACATATAATGTATGTCCTGCATTAGGTCCTCCCTGAAATCGGGCAACAACATCATAATCTTTGGCAAAAAAATCAACAATCTTTCCTTTTCCTTCATCGCCCCACTGAAGGCCGAGTATTACGTCTACCATATTACTTTATTATTTTTCTCTACTTTATCTATAAAGAGATGTTGTGATAAAGCAAAAATAAGGGTTCAACAAAAGCTACCGAATTAAATAAAGTGTCTTGTTAATAAAATAAATTAGATGTTGATATTCTAAAAAGGAATTACAAAAAAATCACCTTATTATTGAAACAGTACCTTTTTTTGTGATCACCCGATCATTATTTGTAATGGCCTCTATCATCCATACATAGACTCCAGAACCCTGCTTAATACCACCAATTTTACCATCCCAACCGTCATGTAAACGGTTTGTACTGAAAAGTAACTGACCCCATCGATTATACACCCTGAAATAGTTCAACGATTTTATTCCTACTGGTATTGGTACAAATCTGTCATTTCTTCCATCATTATTAGGTGAAAATGCAGTTGGCATATATATATCAGGTCCTTTATAAACCCGTATTGTTACAAACCCTT
Source organism: Chitinophagaceae bacterium (assembly GCA_024643655.1). Classification (GTDB taxonomy): domain Bacteria; phylum Bacteroidota; class Bacteroidia; order Chitinophagales; family Chitinophagaceae; genus JJ008. The sequence continues at coordinate 19,282 of JAHEMM010000032.1, forward strand.
CGCCAATACATCCTGCTATTGTTGCCGTGATAACTTTGTATTGTATTACCTCTCCATTCAGTCCTAATGTAACTACTGGGTTTGGAATTCCAGGATTACTTAATCCTTTTGATGGTATCCATGTATAATTGATCACATCCGAATCACTTGGAACTGCAAGAATTTGAAACTGATCTCCGCTATAGCCTATTGAATCAAAAGGAAAGGTTTTAACTTTTATTGGTGGTGTCACATCAATATAAATTTCATCAGTTACCAGTGAAGCACAACCATTAATATCTGACAAAATAGTCAATGTATATGTTATATCTTTTGGCGGTGTGCTTATTGGACTAGCAATCGTTGCATCATTCAAATATGCATTTGGTGTCCATTTGTATTGCATTCCACCAGAAGCCTGTAATTGATAGTTTTGGCCATAACAAATGTAACCGTCTGATCCCGCATTAGGTAATGGTGCAGGATTTACATTTACAATTACGGTATCACTTGCAACACATCTCCCTAACGTACTGGTAACAATATAAGCCGTTGTAATTATAGGGTTAGCTACTGGATTATAAATAGTCGTATCGCTTAAACCAGTTGCTGGTGTCCAGGAATACTCAGTACCGCTAGAAATTAATTCTAATTGAGTTGATTTACTTTCACAAATTGTAGGATCGGTTTGCTTTATTAATGTAAGTGTATTTGTTAAAGCTACAGTTGTTGAAAAAGAAGTAGAACAACCAAGATTATCTTTCACTCTAACTGTATAACTACCAGGAGCTACATTAAAAATATTTGAGGATTGAAATGTTGTTCCATCTAATGAATATTCATACCCTGAATTTCCACCACTTGCGTTAATTGTTATAATTCCATCATTTCCTCCATCGCAACTTGCAGGTCCATTAACTGAAGAGGCAGTTAAAGCAGAGGGCTCAGTAACATTCTGTGTTTGAGTGATTGTACAATTATTACCATCACGGATAGTTATCGTATATGGGCCGGCCGATACATTAAAAACATTATTGCTTTGCCAGGTTGTTCCTCCATCTATAGAATATTGATAAGGCGTTACACCTCCTGCCGATGTGATAGTAATGATTCCATTATTTTCACCATTGCAAACAACAGGTACAAAAACCGCTGTTGCTGTTAAAGCAGTAGGTTCATCAACAGTAACTAATAAACTACCCTGACAACCATTACTTTCTCGAAAAAATACAGTATAAGCATTTGCTGCCAGGCCATTGAACACATTACTTGTTTGCCATGTTGTTCCATCTAACGAATACTCAAATGGAGCAGTACCAACAGCCGGCTGGGTAACGGTAATCGTACCAGTAGCACCTCCATTACATAATACATCTGTTTTATTGGCAGTGGTAGTGAGTGGTGGGCCATTCAAAACATTAATCGTTAGCAGATTTGTTGCGCAGCCATTTACATCATAAGCAATAACCGTATGTAATCCGGAACTAATGTTATTAAAAGTATAAGGAGCTGCCCCGACAACTAGCGGTCCACCATCTAATGAAAATGTATAAGGTGAAGTTCCAGTGGGACTTATAGTTATAGTTCCATTATTTACTCCACTACAAGTTGTTGGTGTCATACTAATAGTTGCCGATATTGATTGTCTGTTTATAGTAATTGTATCATCAATTATAACAAATTGAGCAGGATCTATACATGAAGAATAAATTGTTTTAACAAGGTATTGTTGACTGCTAGTAGGTGGACACACATTAGAAAAAGAAATATCGACAAATCCAGGCGTTGGAGTACTTGAAGTTGCAGTGGCGATTGGTGTCGCCCCATTTAATAAATATAATTCTGATCGAACAAATCTTGATGCAGCTCCAGAGGGAATAAATCGATAACCTTCGTTTATTGCAGTCCATATAGTTGCATTTTTCCCTGGCGCTGCTACAGCCTTGGATCTAGTAAAGTCCTGCACCCCCAAAATAGTCCTACCACTATTGCTTGCATCTGGGCAAACAAGGTTCTCAAAAAAAACTTCGATTACGGCTGTTGACTCATTAACTACAATTTGAAATGTAGTTGGATTTACCAAACCACAAGTATTATTGCTGTATACACCAACTCTATTCCAACTTGCAATAAATCTACGAAATGGAGCAGTTCCTTCTATACGCCATTCAATTTTTCTACCCAAAGGACTTGCTCCAGGTGTGGGATCTAAATCGGAATAAGCTCCCATTATTGATGCTCTGGGATAATAAGTTGAAAACTGTTGGCAAATTGAACCTAAAGCATATGGAATAGTTGGAGAAATAGTATACGCATTAGCACAATTAGCATTAGCGACATCAAATGTCAATAACCCATTTGATCCAACAACTACCTGATTATAAACTGCACCATAAAAACAAAGTGGGAAAGGCAAGTTAATAGCTTGACTATACCTGTCGTCAGCATATAAAGCTGTTAACTCGTTTCCTGCAAGTGTGGTATAAGGATAGGGTGTATAAGGAATTGTAACAACCTGATAATTCTCATCAGATTTTAAGTGAGGTACTTGAAAATTAAGATTTGTACAAGGTTGGGTACAAGGCAAAGAAATTACAGTATTATTAATGCCAGTAAAAATACCCTGTGCACTAACTGTCCCAGAAAAAAAATGGAATACCAGCAACAAAACCTTAAACCTTAAACAATTCAATCTCATAATAATTTCAATACAATTCCAATTCTGCCATTAATCGAAGCAAGTAAGATAATAATTTGTTACCTAAATGAACGCATCAGTAGAAAATAATCAACAATAAATATTTTGATTATGATGGGATATCTTCCATATCATAACGTTCTACTGATTCAATTCCAGGAAGTTCCATCACCCTTTTTACCAGGGTATCAAGCTCTTCCTTGTCATGTACAAAAAGACGGATATTTCCTTCAAATAAACCCTCATTAGCTTCAATAGTTAATGCAGAAATATTGATTTTTAAATCCCCCGAAATCAGCATCGTAATTTTATTCACCATTCCTACATCATCCATTCCTACGATTTTAATACCTGTAAGGAATGAAATCTCTTTATTTTTAGCCCACTTTGTCTTGACAACCCGATGGCCATAATTAGAGAGCAATTTTGTTGCATTGGGGCAATTGGTTCGATGTATCGTTAGCCCTTTTCCAGTTGTAACAAAACCAAAAACATCATCTCCCGGTATAGGTTTACAGCAATTAGCAAGATTGTAAACAATCTTATCGCTACTTTCTCCAAAAATCACCAACTCTGCATCTTTTTTCCCGGGCTGAGGTATATATTCCGTTTTTTCAGTCTGAATTTTTACAGGCTTTGGTGCATCAATTTTATCACCCAATACCTTAAATTCTTTTAATTCTTTTAAATCAATATTTTTTATTGCAACCTGATAAAACAAATCCAAATGTGACCCTAGTTTATACCACTGTACCAACTCGTCAATATTATGCGATGACATCGGTACCCCAATACCTTCCAATTTTCGTTGCAACGTATATTTCCCTTCATCTGCTACATGTCGCTTTTCTTCTTTTAATGAATCCCTTATTCTTCCTTTTGCTTTTGATGTAACTACAAAAGATAGCCAATCTTCGGAAGCCTTTTGTTTATTGCTGGTAATAATTTCAATTTGATCTCCACTTTGCAGTTTATGGCTGATGGGTACCAGTTTGTGATTCACTTTAGCGCCAATTGTTTTTACACCAATAGCACTATGAATTGAAAATGCAAAATCCAATGCCGTAGATCCAATTGGCAACATTTTTACATCTCCTTTAGGTGTATAAACATAAATTTCTTCAGCCAGAAAACTTGTTTTAAAATCCTGCAAGAAATCAATACCATCTGTCTCCTGACTACTGATCACTTCACGTATTTGCTGAAACCACTTGTCAAAACGACTTTCATCTGTTGTCCCTTCTTTATATTTCCAATGTGCGGCCAACCCCTTTTCTGCAATTTCATTCATTCTTTTTGTTCGAATCTGCACTTCTACCCATCTCCCTTGAGGACCCATCACTGTTGTATGCAAAGCTTCATAACCGTTAGACTTTGGATTGCTCAACCAATCCCGTAGTCTTTCAGGTGAAGGACTATATTCATCTGTTATCATAGAATATACTTTCCAGCAATCTTCTTTTTCTTTATTAGTTGGCGAATCGAGAATAGCACGGATTGCAAATAAATCATACACTTCCTCAAAATCAACTCCTTTCTTTTTCATCTTATTCCAAATGGAGTGTATACTTTTTGGCCGACCATAAATCTCAGCCGTAAGATTCACTTTTGCTATTTTTTCCTTGATAGGCTTTATAAATTCATTAATAAACCTAGTACGTTCTTTCTTTGTTTCAGAAAGCTTTTTTGCAATTTCTTTATACACTTCCGGCTCCATGTATTTCATGGCCAGATCTTCCATCTCTGTTTTAATATTATACAATCCCATTCGATGGGCCAGCGGTGCATATACATATACAGTTTCAGAAGATATTTTTAACTGCTTTTCCCGCTTCATGCTATCCAGTGTACGCATATTGTGCAACCGATCTGCCAATTTCATCAATATCACACGGGGATCATCTGTAAGAGTAAGCAAAATCTTTTTAAAGTTTTCAGCTTGCTGTGACGCATTTACGTCAATAACATTCGATATTTTTGTCAGTCCATCTACAATTCTTGAAATTTCTTCTCCAAATTCTCTTTTAATATCATCTAAAGAAATATCAGTGTCTTCAACTGTATCATGTAACAATGCACAAATGGTAGATCGAACTCCTAAGCCAATTTCTTCAACACAAATTTTCGCAACAGCAATAGGATGAAGAATATAAGGTTCGCCACTTTTTCTACGCATTGTTTTATGCGCTTCTGCAGCCATTTCAAATGCAATACGAACCAGATTTTTATCCCCGGGCTTCAATTTTGCCTTTAAAACCTTCAGAAGGGAACGGTATTCCCGGAGAATTAACTTTTTTTCCTCCTCCTCATTCAGATTATATTTCGGTATCTGGGCAATAGTTTCCATTGTCTACGAATTTAGTGAAAACTACTGTTATTTTATTTAGAAATGCCATACATTTGCAACCCCGAAACAAAAAATTCCAACGGGGTAAATTACAATTCCCAATCGGATTTTGTGATTTCAAATTTGGAATTTAAAACCCGGATGTGGTGGAATTGGTAGACACGTCAGACTTAGGATCTGATGCCGCAAGGTGTGGGGGTTCGAGTCCCTTCATCCGGACTTTTAAAATGGTTAATTGGTGGATTGGTTAATTTCTACCAACCTCCGGTTAACCATTTTTACTTATTAAATCAATTATAATATTATGGCAACAGTTACAAAAGAAAACATCGGCTTACTACATGAAAAGCTTACCGTGAAGTTGGAGAAAACCGATTACCTGCCTTCTTTTGAAAAAGCTTTAAAAGAATACAGTAAAAAAGCAAATATTCCCGGGTTTAGAAAAGGAATGGTTCCATCAGGATTAATTAAAAAAATGTACGGCCCTTCACTTTTTGCTGATGAAATTTTAAAAACTGTAGACCGGGAATTAATCGGCTACCTGCAAACAGATAAAACCGAAATATTTGCTCAACCACTTCCGTTGGATTCGGATTTTGGCCAATTAGATGTAAATAACCCCATTGATTATACATTTAATTTTGAAATCGGCATGAAGCCTGAGTTTCAATTATCAGATTTAGCGAAAGCGAAGATCACAAAGTATGTTGTACCTGTTACAGACGAAATGGTGAATAATGAAATAGATCGATTACAAAACCGTCATGGCAACATGAAGGACGAAGAATCGGTAACTACAGAAGACAATGTACTAAATGTAAACTTTGTTGAAGCCGATGCTGAGGGCAAAGCGATTGAAGAAGGTATTACTAAAGACAATTCGATTCTTGTTAAATATTTTTCCAAATCATTCCGCAAAAAATGGATGGGAAAGAAAGTTGAAGATACAGAAACAGTACAATTGAATAAAGCCTTTGATGAAAAGGAATTAGAATGGATTCTGAGTGATTTAGGATTAAAAGATGTGTCTGGCTCAGAAGAGAGGTTTTTCAACATCGTAATCACTAAAGTTGGTTTGATGGAAAAAAGAGAATTGAATGAAGAATTCTTCAATTTGCTATATCCGAATCAAGATGTAAAAACTGAAGCAGATCTCCGTAGTAAAATAAAAGAAGAAATAGAAACTCATTGGAATGCACAAGCCAATAACCAGATACATGATCAGATTTTTCATGAGCTGGTAGATAACACTGAGATTAAATTTCCGGAAGGATTTTTAAAGAAATGGATAAAGACACAAGGCGATCAGGTTAAAGATCAGGCACCGAAAACAGACGAGGAAGTAGAACAGGAATTTCCTGGATTTTTAAAGCAGTTGAAATGGACCTTAATATCAGATAAAATCACTCAGGACAATGCCATACAAGTAGACCCAGAAGAAATCAGAGTGTTTGCAAAGCAACAATTATTCAGTTATATGGGTGGAGCTAATCTTAGCGACGATCAACCATGGGTAGCTGATTATATAGAAAAAATGATGAAGGATAGAAAATATGTGGAAGATGCTTATACCCGCATCCAATCGACAAAAATATTTGAATGGGCGGCAACACAGGTAAAACCAAAAGATAAAAATATCAGCGCTGAAGATTTTACCAAAATGGTAGAAGAGCATCAACATAGTCATCATTAATTAGCTAAATAATTAATTTGTTAATTGGTTAATTGGGAATAGTACCCTGATTAACCAATTTTTCTTTTAAATCCGTCATCTTGTCACCAATTTTGTGGTTACGGCATTTGGACGGATATTTGATGATTAGGATACCAGTTGAAAAGTTTTCAGGTTGACAAGTGATTATATCATTACATCCAATCTTTACTTTTCAACTCATTAACTTGTTAACTTA
>JAHEMM010000033.1:0-13859 GCA_024643655.1 Chitinophagaceae bacterium
AGACTTTTTTTAGTTGCCAGACTATCCGCTGTGCTTGGTGCTGCACTAAATGCTACATACTGAATACCGCGGCTTTCTTCCTGCTTAAATTCTTCTTTATGCTTATTTATATATGCTGCAATTTCTTTATCATCTATTTTAATGGTGCTGTCAGGAATAGAAGTATAAGCCTCTTTAACCATTGACACTTTTACGATCTGGCTATTATCGGTGTTTTGTTTTTCAATGAACCAGCGGGGATAGTTAATACTATTGGCTAAAAGTGCTACATATTTTTCCTGCTTGCGTTGTCCTTCAAGATCATTAATGTAATTGTTAATATTGTCTTTTTCTTCTGGAGAACCCTGTTTTAGCATGTTATCAATACCCTGCTTTGCCAGCACAGGATTGAATTGACCTGTTGTTTGATCCGAAAACTGTTGTTTTAAATCTGCTGGCGCATTGGGGCCATATAAAATATCGCCCAGTTCTTTTTTACTAATGTTTATACCAAGTTTATCAATTTCCTGAAAAAACAAAGTACGTCCGATTTCCTGATTCCAGGTTTCTTCTATCGCTTGTTGCGTTAATGCAGGTGAAGACGGATAACCCTGACTCTTCATATTAGCTTCCATCAACTCTACCCGTTTATTAAACGATTCATAGCTGATGTTTTTTCCGTTAACTTTTCCAACATTTTTAGACCCGCTGGTAAATCCACCACTACGGCCTTTTCCGGAAAAATAATCTGTTAAAATAAAACCAAGCAGAGCAATGGCAATGATTACCACGGTTACTTTCGCACCCTTCTCTCTGATTGTTTGCATTATTGACATTGACATACGTACAGTATTTGCTTTTTATAAAAGGATGGCAAAAATAGGGCTTTTGGGGAAAAATAGTGAGTAATTAAGGAATAAGTTAGTTATGTATCACTCTATTTTAAAATAGAGTGATACATAACAATTTTTTCGCCTATTTGGGGCTTATTATTTCTTTTTTGGGTGTACCAGATTCATTTCTTTAACCAAATGGCCTGCTCCGGCATATTTATCAACAATAAATAATACATAACGAATATCTACCATAATATTCCGGCAAATTGAAGGGTCGTAGTTAATATCACTCATGGTTCCTTCCCAGGCTCTGTCAAAGTTGAGGCCCACCAGATTGCCATAAGCATCAAGGGCTGGGCTTCCCGAATTGCCGCCAGTGGTGTGGTTCATGGCGATGAAACAAACAGGCATTTTTCCTTTTGTTCCATATTGACCAAAATCTTTGTTATTATATAATGTTCTAATTTTTTCAGGTACGTCAAACTCATAATCTCCCGGCTTATATTTCTCAATTACTCCATCTAAATAAGTATAAAAGTCATATTTAACACCGTCTCGTGGAGTATACCCTTTCACGTTTCCATAGGTTACCCGCATGGTACTATTAGCATCGGGATAAAACTTCTTTTCTTTAAACACATCCATTTGCGCCTGCATATAGGTTCTTTGTAGCTGGTCTATTTGACCTTGAATTACGTTTAGTTTTTTGGCTACATTGTTCGAATAATTATTTACCAATGCCTGATACAGTTCTGTTATTTTTTCCTTTTTATAGTGCTCTAGCAATTCTTTCGGATTATTATTAAGTGCTTTCAATATTTTTTCTCCATTATCCAAATCACTGTTTTCATAAATATGTTTAGCAAGCTTTGAAAAATTATTGTCTTCTTTTTTTACAAGATCAGTAAATACAGTTGGTAGGTTTTGGTCTTTCTGGTCTTCGTAAAACATTTCCATCAATGTAGCAAAGAGCATTTCATCTACTGCTGCATTATATTCTTTATATCTATCTTCTAAACTTTCTTTGGCTCTGTCAAGCGTTGTTGTATAATTATTACCACCCTCTGCAGCCGCTATTCTATTAAGTTGTCCAATTATTGCAAACAACTCAATTTTACTAAACACTTCATTAAAATAATCTCTGGAACGACCCAGTGGTTCTAGTTCATTGTAAGCCGATGCTAAATCATCAAGAAGAGTTCCATAAATAGATTTCAGCGCAGTGTTATTATTTACTCTTTTTTGAAACTCCGCCTCGTAAGCTTTCTTTTTTGCAACTGCATTTGTTTTTGTTAATCCAAGCACTTCGCCTTGCCATTTTTTCCATGAGTTACTAATGCCGGCATATTTAGAAGCATATTGAATTTTAATTGTCTCATCTTTTCTCATAAATCCATCGATAACGGCTAAAGCTTTATCTCTTATAGCAATTTTTACCGGATCATTTACTCTTACTGTTTGATCTACGGCGGAAGAATGTAAGTATTGCATTGTTCTTCCTGGGAAACCAAACACCATAGTGAAATCTTTTTCCGCTACTCCATCCAAAGAAATAGAAAGTGCTTTTTTTGGTTTGTAGGGCACATTTTCGGGTGAATAAGCAGCTGGTTTATTATCCTTACCGGCATAAATACGAAACATAGAAAAATCTCCAGTGTGTCTTGGCCATATCCAGTTATCTGTATCTTTTCCAAAATTACCAATTGAAGATGGTGGCGCTCCAACTAGTCTTACATCCCGATATGTTTCTGTTACAAAAAGAAAATATTGGTTCCCTTCAAAAAAGGGTCTTATAAAATTCTCCTGATATGATTCCTGTTTTGTTTCTTTTCTAATGGCTGCTATATTTTTATCAATCGCAGATTGTCTTTCACTCTCACTCATAGCGTTGTTTACTCCGGCTAAAACTTTTTTACTTACATCGTCAATCCGGATAATAAATGTTACAAACAGGTTTTTATTAGGTATCTCTTCTCCATTATTCCTTGCCCAAAATCCATCTCTTATATAATTATTATCAAGTGTTGTATGATCTTGAATAGAACCAAACCCACAGTGATGGTTAGTTAAAACAAGTCCTTTTGAAGAAATAATTTCACCGGTACAAAAGCCACCGAAACTAACAATTGCATCTTTCAAACTTCCTTTATTAATACTATAAATATCTCCTGCACTAATCTTCATTCCCATACTCTTCATCTGTTTTTCATTTAACTGTGCCAGTAACTGAGGAAGCCACATTCCTTCATCGGCCTTTACTATAGTTATTATTAATAAACAAAAGCTAACCATCAGGTGTTTCAAATACTTTATCATATTGCAATTTTTAAATGAGTTGGATATTATTATAGGGTATTTTATAGATTGTAGTAAAATTAAGCCTTTCATTTAGATTCAATTTTCCATATATAAATAAGTTTTAATGGCTTTTTTTAAACCACTGTTTTACTTTTTCTCCCCAAGCTATTGTTGGTAACATAAAAAACCTGTGGATAATCCTGTTGTGAAACGTGGATATGAAACTTAGTGAATAGAAAATAAATATACCTTTTATTTGATTTGTTTGATTTGGTGTGAACTCTTCACAAATAATCCTTTCTTCGTTAACATTAAAATTATAAAATTTAAAAATAAAGTTATTATTATTATTAATTCACAACACTGTGGATATTGTATTACAATTCAATACCATTAACAAAACTATCTGTGGATTTCGATGTTTTAAATGTTAATTACTCTAATTAAGTAATTTTGTAAAAGAGTTTATCCACTAATCCACAGCTGTAATAATAATATACTCTTTTTTATAAAAATGTATTATTACTATTATTGTATTTAGGGGGCACTGAAAAAAAATAGTTTTTAAAATTCAAATTTGTTGGCGCAATATTGCTGAACCGAATTATCCGACAGAACAACTAGAAATTTTTTTAGAAAAGTAAAGAAACTTCAATGAATTCAGTACTTGATACAGCAAAAGCAAATGTTGAAAAACGAGGCTTTCTCGATGTAGAACTAGATCCGACATTGGACCTTTTTGCTGCTATCGAACGATTGAAAAAAGAAAAAAATGCAGTTGTGTTAGCACATTACTACCAGGAACCAGATATTCAGGATGTGGCTGATTACATTGGGGATAGTCTTGGTTTAGCACAGCAAGCCGAACAAACTTCGGCAGATATGATTGTTTTTGCTGGAGTTCATTTTATGGCTGAAACTGCAAAAATTTTAAACCCTACAAAAAAAGTTGTTATTCCGGATTTAAAAGCTGGATGCTCTTTAAGTGAAAGTTGTCCTCCACCACTTTTTAAAAAATTCAAAGAACTTCATCCTACTCATAAAGTTGTAAGTTATATCAATTGCAGTGCTGGAATAAAAGCGCTGAGCGATGTTATTTGTACGAGTAGTAATGCAAAAATAATTGTGGAAAGTTTTCCGGAAGATCAACCTATAATTTTTGCACCGGATAAAAATTTAGGGGCATACATCAACAAAGTAACAGGAAGAAATATGTTACTCTGGAATGGAGCTTGTATGGTACATGAAATTTTTAGTTTAGAAAAAATTACAAAACTAAAAGTCAGACATCCTAATGCAAAATTGATTGCTCATCCAGAATGTGAAGATCCTATACTTAGAATTGCAGATTTTATAGGATCAACTACCGGCTTACTAAAATACTCCCAAAATGATTCCTGTCAGGAGTTTATTGTAGCTACAGAAACGGGCATTCTACACCAAATGATGAAAGCCTCACCAACTAAAACATTTATCCCTGCACCACCGAATAATAGCTGTGCTTGTAATGATTGTCCGCACATGAAGTTGAATTCTTTGGAAAAACTATACTTGTGTATGGAGTATGAAACACCGGAAATTACGATGGATGAAACATTACGCTTAGCAGCTAAAAGGCCAATTGACAGGATGTTGGAGATTAGTAAAGCGGCTGGATTATAGATATAAAAGCACGAAAATTTTTGGTTTTCGGGATTTTGCTGTATAATTGCATTGGAAATAGGCAGATAAGTACAGTTCTCCCAGGCATTTAACTCATCATTTACCCGCCATTTTCATTCAACATAAATTCAAACTTTTTCAGATTTCAAGATTGACAACTTCCTGTTGTGACCAACTCAAGATAATTATATGTACGATATTCTACAACTGAACGACATGTTTGTTCCTGAATTGCTTGATATTGCGGAACAGCTTAATATTTCAAATGCAAAGAAATTAGCAAAGCAAGATCTAGTTTATAAAATACTTGATACACAAGCTGTTTTGAATACAAAAGAGGGTGAAAAAAAAGGAGAAGTAAAAAAGAAAAAAATAATAAAAGTTACTACAAGTAATGGTAGTGAAGAAGCAGAGGTTGAGTCGAAAACACAAGAAACCTCTATTAGACCAATAATTAAAAAAACCAATATGCCAGCAAAAAAAGATGATAAAGCACCTGTAAAAAGAACCCGTAAAAAGGTTGAACCAAAAGAGGTTGAAGTAGTTTCTGAAACTATTGCAGAAACTCCGAAAGAAGTGGTTAAAAAAGAAGCTGCAATAGATACAAAATTGGCACAAGCTATTTTAAGTGAGAATGAGGATAGTGGAAATCAGCAATCTGCAGAGAATCCTTCTGGCGCAGGACAGAATAAATTTTATCCGCCTAGACGAGAACAGCCACAATTTAATATAGAATTTGATGGAGTAATATCTGGCGAAGGCGTATTGGAAATGATGCCCGATGGATATGGTTTCCTTCGTTCCTCAGATTATAATTATTTATCATCTCCGGATGATGTTTATGTTTCTCCCTCTCAAATAAAATTATTCGGTCTTAAAACAGGAGATACTGTTCACGGATCTGTTCGTCCGCCAAAAGAGGGAGAAAAATATTTTGCTTTATTAAAAGTAGATACGATTAATGGAAAGAGCCCTGAAGAAGTAAGAGACCGTGTACCGTTTGACTATTTGACTCCCCTATTTCCTTATGAGAAGTTGAATTTGTTTACTACGCCGTCTGATTATTCAACAAGAATAATGGATCTTTTTACACCTATAGGAAAAGGGCAAAGAGGGTTGATTGTTGCACAGCCTAAAACAGGTAAAACAATGTTGTTGAAAGCTGTTGCCAATGCAATAGCCGCCAACCATCCAGAATGTTATTTAATGGTAGTGTTGGTTGACGAACGTCCGGAAGAGGTAACAGATATGGAAAGAAGTGTAAAAGCAGAAGTAATTGCTTCTACTTTTGATGAGCCGGCAGAAAAACATGTAAAAGTTTCAACAATAGCACTACAAAAAGCAAAAAGGTTAGTAGAATGTGGTCACGATGTAGTTATTCTTTTAGATTCTATCACCCGTTTGGCGAGAGCACATAATACCGTTGCCCCATCTTCTGGTAAAGTATTATCAGGTGGAGTAGAAGCAAACGCAATGCAAAAACCAAAACAATTTTTTGGTGCTGCCAGAAAAATTGAACACGGCGGATCATTGACAATTATTGCAACAGCGTTGGTAGACACTGGAAGTAAAATGGATGAAGTAATCTTTGAGGAATTCAAAGGAACAGGAAACATGGAATTACAACTGGAGCGCCGCTTATCTAACAAACGCATTTACCCAGCGATTGATCTGGTAGCATCTTCTACACGCCGGGATGATTTATTATTAGACAAAGATGTTTTACAAAGAATGAACCTTCTCCGTGTTTTCCTTACAGATATGAATGTAGAAGAAGCAATGAGGGAGTTACAAAATAGAATGAAGGGAACAAAAGATAATGAAGAGTTTTTGGCAAGTATGAATCGATAATACATTCAACCCCAAAAGGGGCGTTAAAATATAGAGCCGCTCCTTTTTCGGAGTGGCTTTTTTGTTTTATACTTACAATAATAATAATGGCTATTAATAAAATCGAAATAGAACAATTTTTAGAACTGGCAAAAACTAGCGCTGTACTTGATGTACGAAGCCCCGGTGAATTTAATCATGCACATATTCCCGGAGCCGTTTCATTTCCATTATTTACTGACGAAGAAAGAAAAGTTGTCGGCACGGCTTATAAACAAGAAAGTAGAGAACAAGCTATAAAAATTGGATTGGAATATTTTGGTCCGAAGTTGAGAAAGATGGTAGAGGAGGCAGAGTCGTTTCTCGATAGTCTGATGTCAGAAGTCACACCTAACACGGGATCAAATTATAAAAATAACAGGCAAATACTCGTTCATTGCTGGCGGGGAGGAATGCGAAGCGGTGCTATAGCCTGGTTGCTTGATCTGTATGGATTTAAAGTTTATACGTTGATTGGTGGTTATAAAAAATACCGCAATTATGTATTAGATACTTTTATAATTCCTTTTGATTTTAAAATTCTTGGCGGTTATACTGGCTCAGGAAAAACAAGTTTGCTGAAAGCATTAAAACACAAAGGTGAAAATGTTATGGACCTTGAAGGGCTTGCTAATCACAAAGGCTCTGCTTTTGGAAACATTGGTTTACCCAAACAGCCCGGTCAGGAAATGTTTGAGAATCTGTTGGCTGGAGAGCTAAGAAAAATAATAGAGCAAAATATAGGGTCTTCAAAATCGGACACCACTCATTCATTACTTACCACTCACCACTCACCAATCTGGCTCGAAGACGAATCGCAGCGAATTGGCCTGGTCAATATTCCAAAGGATATATGGATGAACATGAGGCAGTCTCCGGTTTTCTTTTTGGATATCTCTTTTGAAGAGCGACTCAAACAAATTGTAATTGATTATGGAGATTTAGACAGAGAATTGGTAATCGACGCTATAGGCCGAATTTCTAAGAAATTGGGTGATTTGAACGCAAAAACAGCCATTTTGCTGCTAAATGAGGGAAAAATTAGCCAAAGTTTCGACATTTTGCTAAAATATTACGACAAGCATTATTTCAAATCTTTGCACAATCGGGAGGGCATAAATTCGTTATTACAAAAGATTGAATGTAAATCCGTAATCCCCGAAAATGCCGACCAACTTATTCGTTTATCTGAATTGCAACAGCAAAAGCCTTAGGCTTTTTATAATCTTATTAGTTTCCCCCCTTTTTTTCTATGGCCAAACTTTATCCGGATTGTGGATTGGATCGTTGAGCAACGATAGTACTACGGTTAGAAAAGATCAGTCATTTGAAATAGCCCTCACCGAATATAAGGGTAAGGTGTATGGATACTCCCGAAGCGAATTTATTGTTGACGACGTTTTATTCTATGTTGTAAAAAGAGTAAAAGGAATTATTAACGGAAATATATGTGAAGTTGTTGATGATGAAATAATCGCATTTAATTTTCCTAAAAAATTGGATAAAGGAATAAAGGTTACCAGCATATTCAGAAGAAATAAAAAAGACAGTATCTGGCAGCTCGATGGCACCTGGAAAACGAATGCTACTAAAAGGTTTTATTCTGTAACAGGCAAAGTTGGATTGGAAGAAGAAAAAGATCTTACCGCTTCAAAAATATTTCCACATCTGGAAGAACTGAAGCTTGCAAACGATATTGCTTTTTATAAAGAAAGAGCAGAAGGAATGCCGATCGTAAAACTTGCAAAACCCGAAAAAAGAGAAACTGAATATGCTAAAATTGATGAAGGGGTTTTACAACAATCCGGAACAACGATGGTCGCTAACAAGCCAATAATTATAGAAGCTAACGTTATTGAAAAAGGAGAGGTTACGTCAATTAAAAAAAGGGAAGAAAATCAACTACAAATAAAAACAGAAAATATTCCCAATGCGTTGACTAATACTAAGTCTCTAGTAACGGAAGTAAAATCGCCAACCAATATACCTCAAAAGCCAGTAGAAGAAAAAAGGATTACCAGAACTAACAACGAAAAACGAGAACCTATAAAAGAGGGACCTCAACAAGAAAAGACAATTGCCAAGCAGGCTAATATAAATACAAATGAGCAACAAAAGCAATCCATTGTAAAAGTAAAAACAACGCCTTTACAAACACAAACACAAAAAGCAAATAGCTCGACAGGCATTGAAAAAACAATAATAAAATCAGAGACGGTTTCGAATAAACCGGGTGAGACGACTAAGAAACAAGAATCGGAAATTTTAAAATCAACTGCACCTGCAACTGGGGTGTATGAAGAAAAAACCTTTGCACAAGTAAAACCAATTCCACCCGTTGTTAAAAAAACAATAGAAGAAATAACGGGTATTGCTGCTATTATCTCAGGTAGAAAATCAGAGTTTTCGCAGGAGGTAAATTATAAATCAGATAGTCTTGTTTTATCGCTTTATGATAATGGAGAAATAGACGGAGACACGGTTAGTGTTTATTTGAACGGAGAAATAATAATGGCCAAGCAAGGATTGAAAGCCAGTGCCATTAAAAAAACGATTTATATTTCCCCCGATAGTGAAGATTTCAGTCTGGTATTATTTGCTGAAAACCTGGGTAAGTATCCACCGAATACAGGATTGCTAGTGGTTCGGGATGGGGAAGATGTATATAATCTTCGGTTTAGTTCTGACTTTCAGAAAAATTCAGGTATTGTTTTCAGGAGAAAAAAATAATTTATTTCTAATTTATTTTCAAAACTATCCTACTGATAATAAACTCAGCAGGTTTTAAAGGCGCCATACCGATTTCAATTATTAATTTTTTATCCAACAGATCCTGCGATGACATTGTTTCGCCGAGGCCAACTTTTACAAAAAAGGCCTGCTCTGGTTTTGCACCGGCTAATGCACCGGCTCTCCATTTTGTGATAAGATAGTTATCTATCATGGTTTTTACCTTTACCCATGTATTAGCATCGTTAGGTTCAAACACAAAAGGTTGAATTGATTCCGTTACAGACTCCTCTACCATCATAAAAAAGCGACGTACCGGAACATACCGCCACTCATTATCATTTCCAGCCAACGTTCTTGATCCCCAAATCATAACCCCTTTGCCTGAAAATTTTCTGATTGCATTAATCGATTTGCCAGTGGATGCATCTACATTTAAGCCAGCTTGTTCGCTTTCAGTAATCGCATAAGCTACATCAGTTATTCCGAGCATCCTTACATTGGCTGCAGCTTTCCATACACCTCTTGCTTTGTCAGTAGCACAATATTGAGCAGCTATGATGGCAGAAGGCGGTATTGTTAAACCATTACTTGTTATTACAAATGGAGTGTAGGCAGCACCAAATTTCAAATTGTTACTACCAATATTTTTTCTGAATTCGTTTACTGCTGTAGCATGTTCTGCACTTGTATTTGCAGCCTTCAGGTCCAGAATACAAAAACGGTCTTTTAGTGTAGCTGCTTGTTTCAGCGCCTCTTTTTGTACATCATAAAGACCGGTTTCCGGTAAATTAGCAGCATCAGGAAAAGCCAATAAAGTTACTTCATCAACTTTCGCAGCAACCTCCAATCCTTGTATAAAATTTTTTGTTTGCAGCGATTTATAATTACCAATACTTATGACATAGCAGGAAGTTCCTCCGTTTGCAAAATAAAGATGTATAGAAGGATATAGAACAAAGGCGTCTGTTTTATCCTTTCGACCATAAAGTCTTTCAAAATCCGCAAAAGAAGAAATTTTTTTCGGCGATAATAGAAGATCGTTTGTTGTGGATAAGGCCGCTTTTTCTGTATATCCAATAAAGGCGGGTATGGCGGATGCGACTTCTTGAAGCGATACCAATCCTATGGGAACATCTTTTATATATACTCCCGGTGTATTAATTATTTGTGCGGTTGCGGCTAAAGAAAAAAACAAAAAGAAGGAAAAAAAATATATGCGTAGAATTTTCATTCTTTAAAGTTAAAAAAACAATCCCGAGATTTGAAGAATGAATGATACTATTAAACTTACACAACACTCTCACGGTGCAGGTTGTGGTTGCAAGATTGCACCAAAAGTGCTCGATGAAATTTTGAAAAGCAGTTTTACAATACCCGATAATAAAAATTTATTAGTTGGTAATAATAGTAAAGATGATGCTGCAGTTTATGATTTGGGAAACGGAACAGCCCTAATTTCAACTACAGATTTTTTTATGCCAATTGTAGATGATGCTTTTGATTTTGGAAGAATAGCAGCAGCCAATTCTATCAGCGATGTGTATGCCATGGGTGGCAAACCATTGATGGCAGTTGCCATACTTGGCTGGCCTGTAGAAAAACTACCGGTTGAGCTTGCACAAAAAGTAATTGAAGGCGGAAGAACCATTTGTGCAGAAGCGGGTATTCCTTTGGCCGGTGGACATAGTATTGATTCACAAGAACCAATTTTTGGGTTAGCCGTAACTGGCATTGTACCAACGGAAAATTTAAAGAAAAACAATACTTCACAGGAAGGCGATCTTTTATTTCTAACAAAGCCATTGGGTGTTGGTATTTTATCTACTGCACAAAAACGAGGATTATTAAAAGAAGAGCATTTATCACTAATGATTAACCAGATGGCAATGCTTAATGATATTGGTGAAGAGCTTGGAAAAATAAAAGGTGTAACTGCCATTACGGATGTTACAGGTTTTGGCATACTTGGTCACTTGATTGAAATGACGGAAGGCAGCGGCTTAAGTGCAGAAATCTATTATGATAAACTGCCAATTGCCGCCGGAGTAAAAGATTATATAGCCCAACGCATTTTCCCCGATGCCACAACCAGAAACTGGAATGCTTATAGTGATAAAGTAAAGTTTGAAAAAGGAGTAAATGTTATGGAAGCATTTACACTATTGCCCGATCCGCAAACAAATGGGGGTTTGTTGTTTAGTGTTCAACAAGGGGCGGTAGCATCTGTAAAACCATTGTTGCAAGAACATAAAATGGATTTATTTGCAGAACCCGTTGGAATGATGATTAAGGAAGGGGAGAAAAGGGTTTTTGTAAAATGAGTTTATTTTTGTGTAAAGCAGGAGTTTAACTCTAGGAAACAACGAACAATAAATTTAAAGTTATACAAGGGCAGTTGAAGAATTAGCCGAATTAAATATTAGCGAGCAATTTATTTACTATTTTTTCTGTAGAAAAATTTCTGTTATCATACAGCGTACACCCCCTCCCCCAACTTTTTCTATTGTCGGTATAGATATGGGAACCAATGTCGTATACGCTTCTAACATTCTTTTTTGTTCTTTTCTTAGTGAGTCAAAAGCTGATTGACTTAGTATAAGAAAGCGTTCATTTTTATTATTCCTTAGCTCTAACACGTTGCCAGCAAACGAAGACATTTGTTCTGTGGTAATTGGTATGATAGTGTGATTGGTCGATTCTAATAGTTGACGGACAGCAATTAGCTCCCACTCTTCTTCTATAGCATCTTCACACAAAACACAAAATTGTTCACCAAGGGCCATCATTACATTGGTGTGATAAACCGGTAATCCATTTTTATCGACAGCTAAAAATACTACTGCCTGAAAATGATTAGCAGAGGCGTACTTTTCAAGAACAGCAATATTGGTTCTTTCAGAAATTGCTGCAAAGATCATTGCGTTTTCATAATCTATAATCATACTACCCGTACCTTCCAAAAACCTTCCTTCTACTTCGTACTCACTCCAATCTTGAACCGCTTTTACAGTAAAGTTTTTTTCAAGCAACTCTAGCAGCTCGTCCCTTTTTTCAACCCTTCTATTGGGGGCAAATAGTGGAAATACAGTTACTTTTCCCTCTGGGCTTGTGCTTAACCAATTATTTGGAAAAACAGCATCTGGCTTCGCCGGTTCTTTCGTGTCCTCAACTACGAGTACATTAATGCCACAGTTTCTTATAATTGAAACCATGGCATCAAATTCAGCCAATGCTGTTTCTTGTAATTCTTCCTGGGCAGTTTCTGATTTTTCCTGAAAATAATTATTTACTGCCGTTTCTGAATTGTATCCAAATGCAGCTGGGCGAACCATTAATATCGTAGAAGCAATCGGCAAAATATTTTAATTAGTTACTAATAAGCGCATCAATGCTTTTTGCCAGCACATGATCTTTTTCTGTTATAATATCCCCTGCATCATGAGTGCTTAACCAAACCTCAACAGTATTATATACGTTAGACCAGAACGGATGGTGATTTATCTTTTCGGCTTCAATAGCTACTCTTGTCATAAATGCAAAAGCTTCACTGAAATTATTGAATTCAAATTTTTTATATAGCTTATTATCGGTTTCTTTCCACATGGTTGAAATATTAAAATACTAGGTGTTCTTTATTTTTTACATTTTCTGCTTTTAACTCTGTTACTAATTGTACACTAGGAATGAGTTTAATAATTTGCATAGTCTCTTTTAACGCCTCTTCGCTTACTTCATCGCCCTTCATTAACCACAGGAAGTCAAAGTGTTTAAATTCTGGCAAAAGATATTCACCGTCAAATTGATTATTATATACGTAGTGACATAGAAATTTTGTTGGTTCTATGTATTCATAAACAGCAAAGAAGTACGTACGTTTTTTTTTAATAAGTTTTATTTCAATTTCGTTATTTACTCTAAAGTCTAAGCCGATATTACTGTTGAGGTGCCAGCAAAATTGATAATCTTTGACAGGAGCCATAATACCCAACAACTTAGCATCATTAAAAAAAACATCTGTAATGCTTTTTGTATCTAATATTAATTTGGTTCCCCGTTCCGCCATTCTTAAAAATACTACTTATTAATTGATACAAGTTGGCGTATTTAAAATTCGACTGTTGTTTCAAGTAGTTTTTTATTTCTAGTATACTTTACTTTTACTTTATCGCCTTTATTAAAATTACCAAGTGCCTGCATATAATTTTCCATCGATAAAATTTTGTAGTCGCCCAATTGAATAATTATATCTCCGGCAACTAAACCAGCTTTTTGTGCAGGCTTACCCTCAGAAACACCATCCGCCTTTACACCCGCCTCAGTAAAAGTGTAGTCAGGCATAATGCCCATCGTTACTTTGAACCTTGCAGATGTTGTTGTTTGAGCTTCTCTGGTTTTTAAAAAAGTAAGTTTTTCGGTATTATCCAACGATTGTATAAGATCAAAGATGTGTTCTACTATTTTTACCTCACCAGTATAATTAAC
>JAHEMM010000033.1:13959-25707 GCA_024643655.1 Chitinophagaceae bacterium
GATATATCCTATTACGTTATGTCCAATTCGGTTTTTTTCACCTATACCAACTCTTAGTTTTATGTTTAAACTTTCGGTTTCATCGCTAAAATATTTTTTGGCGACACCATTGTTAATATAAATTACCGGTATGCTTAGTTTTTCAGATTTATCTTTTTCATTAAAAATAAGTTTGTCTTGTAAAGACGAACTATTATATAGAAATATAGCAGAAGCACCTTTTTCTTGTGCTTTTTTTGCGTTTGTATAAACGTAATCTGAAAGATCAAAATGGGGGTTGTTAGTATTTTCCGCTAATGGATCTTTCAGGTCAATAAACCACGGCATGTCTGATTCACGGACAGCGATTGAAGGAAGGGCTTCTATTTTTATATCCGGGCTATATGGAAATGGAAAAAAATCTTTGCCAATGTCAAGAGAATTTCCGTTTATTGAAAGCTCGGTTATGGAGTCAATCTTTTTTCCATCATTGACAATAAAGGATTGATAATAATATTCTGTTCCTTTAGGTTGCAAACCAATTGTATTAAATTGATTTGCGATATAGTTCATTGCCAATTTTTCGCCATCGGTTCCTGTTCTACGGCCCTCTAATTTATCATCTGCCAGGTACTGAATATGAGCTTTAAGGCTGTCTATTACGTTTGTCCTGTCTTTTGTCTTTGTTTTGACCAATTTAGTCGAGGTGCTTTTTGTGGAAGAGCAGGAAATTAAAATAAACGATAGCACAAGTGTTTTAAATAAAGTCGGAATCATTCTATTAAATTAAGCTGCAAAGGTATTAATGCTAAACCTTTTTGTAAAAATGAATATGTACATTGTTTTATTGTTTTCCCGAATGCGGTGGGGTAAAACCGTAAATCGTAAGGTTGATAGGTGTTCGCTTATTACTTTTGCTGCCTTGAACAAAACCAGAATCATAAAGATTGAGCAATAAAGTATTACATATAGCTTTGGTTGGTAATCCCAATAGCGGGAAAAGCTCTCTTTTTAATTGTCTTACCGGTTTAAACCAGCAGGTTGGAAATTTTCCAGGCGTAACTGTAGATAAAAAATCGGGATTGTCAAGCTTTTCTAAAGATTTAAGAGCAGAAATTGTGGACTTACCGGGCACTTATAGTTTGTATCCCCGACGAATGGATGAATGGGTAAGCTATAAAGTATTAATTGGTCAGGATAAATTAATTAGCGCAGATGTGGTGGTGGTGGTGGCCGATGCAAGTAATCTCAAACGAAACCTTCTTTTTTGTACACAAATTATTGATCTTAAGGTGCCAGTTGTTATTGCTTTAACAATGATGGACATGGCCAAGCGAAAGGGTATTAAGATAGATATCGCAGCACTAGAAAGAGAATTGGGCGTACCGGTTATTCCTGTTGCTCCCAGAAAAAACAAAGGAATTGATGCACTAAAGAAAACCATCGAGCAAACTGCCAACGAATTATACCAATCTCCTTCAAGAGACTTTATTGATAATAAGGCATTGGCTCCGGAAGCTATTGATGAAGTACAGCTAGTGTTTCCCGGATTAAGCGATTATACAACAATACACTATTTAATTAATCATGAGTCTTTTGAGCTTTCACAATCTGAACAGGCTCAGATAGAAAGTATTGAAAAGAAACACAAGTTTAACCCTACAAAAACGCAGGCAGAAGAAATTTTGCAACGCTATAGCCGCATCAAGCACATTATGCAGCAAGCTGTATCAGAGCCCGACCCTTTAC
This sequence comes from Chitinophagaceae bacterium, assembly GCA_024643655.1. Taxonomy (GTDB): domain Bacteria; phylum Bacteroidota; class Bacteroidia; order Chitinophagales; family Chitinophagaceae; genus JJ008. Next base: position 15,688 of record JAHEMM010000033.1, read on the forward strand.
AGAAAAAAATATTTACAGAAAGACTGGATAATTTATTGCTACATCGGGTTTGGGGTTATTTTATTTTGTTAGCTGTCTTGTTTTTGTTGTTTCAAAGTGTATTCTGGTTGGCTCAGTTTCCTATGGATTTGATTGAGCTGGGTTTTGCAAAACTTAGTGGCGGTCTTTCAACTGTTCTTCCTGATACAAAGTGGACGGATCTATTAATAAATGGTGTACTGGCTGGACTAAGTGGGATACTTGTTTTTGTACCACAAATAATGATTCTTTTTGGTTTAATCACCTTGCTGGAGGACACTGGCTATATGGCAAGGATAAGTTTTCTGTCTGACCGGCTAATGCGAAGTGTCGGATTGAATGGGAAAAGTGTAATGCCGATGATAAGCGGATTTGCCTGTGCGGTTCCGGCCATAATGAGTGCAAGAAATATTGAGAACAGAAAAGAACGATTACTGACGATATTGATTACACCACTAATGAGCTGTTCTGCAAGATTGCCGGTATATACAATTCTAATTGGTCTTGTTATTCCTAAAACATATTTATTGGGGTTTTTAGGCGTTCAGGGTTTGGTGATGATGGGTTTGTATTTGCTTGGTTTGGTAATGGCGCTGATTGTTTCGTATGTAGCCAAATGGTTTATTAAGATAAATGAAAAAAGTTTTTTTATTCTGGAACTACCCACTTATCGATCTCCAAGATGGAAAAACATAATTCCAACAATGATCAGCAAAGCAAGAATCTTTGTTTTTGATGCCGGAAAAGTAATTATGGTTATTAGTTTATTGCTTTGGGGTTTGTCTTCTTTTGGTCCCGGAAAAAGTATGGATAAGGTTACGCAACATTATGAGCAGTTGAAAAAGGAAACAGGGACCAATCAAATACAATTAAATAAAGAATATAATACAGCCAAACTGGAGAGCTCTTATGCCGGTATTTTGGGTAAGACAATCGAACCCATAATAACTCCGCTCGGTTATGATTGGAAAATTGGCATTGCATTAATTACATCTTTTGCAGCAAGAGAGGTGTTTGTTGGTACGATGGCGACATTGTATAGTGTTGGTGATGATGATACAGGAGAGTTGGTATTAAAAGAAAAAATGAAAGCAGCAAAACGACCTGATGGAACTCCGGTATTCAACCTTGCCTCCGGATTATCATTGATGATATTTTATGTTTTTGCTATGCAATGTATGAGTACGTTGGTTATAGTAAGAAAAGAAACGAAAACCTGGAAATGGCCTATCATACAATTAATTTATATGACGGGCCTTGCTTATATACTGAGTTGGATAGTTTATCAGTTGTTTAAGTAATCCCAAATCAACTTTGATATTTTTCTTGTTAACAACCAGGCCTCATTCTTTTCTCCCCAACTTTCATCTTTATTGTTTTTAGTAAAAATGGATAGTATATAAGGGTTTCGCTTAGCATTAACCAACATCACTTCGCTTCTGGACGCATTGACTGCACCGTTTTTACTAAACACCTCTATGGTTGGCGGTATTTGCGACAGCCCTTCGGCATCCCAGAAATTTCTACCAAGGATTCTCATCATTCTTTCTGAGGCAGATGGCGAAATTATTTTTTTGTGATAAATCATTTCAAAAAGCGTGGTCATTTCTTTTGGAGTTGTTTGCCCCCAACCATATATTTTCCAATCGTCTCTTCTTCCATCTGTTCTGGAGTTAACCCGTGTATTTAAAAAGCCCAGACTATCAAGTATTATATTTATTCTTGTTCCCGTTCCGGCTAAACTTTGAAGCCACAGGCTTGCAGTATTATCGCTGGTGGTGAGCATGAGCATCATTACTTTTTTCAAAGCTATTTTTTCGTCTGATTTAAATGAGCCCAAAATGTCTTCGCCGGCATAGAGTAACGAATCTTTATAAGTTAATGGCTGATCATATTTTAAATACCCCTTTTCTATTTTATCCATAACGCCTATCATTATAGGCACCTTTACAATACTTGCAGTTGGAAAAATGCTATCTGCATTGATAGAGACAGTTTTACCTGTTCTCAGATTTTTTATATAAACACCAATGTCACCATTAAAGCCAATAATTTCTTTTTCCAGCTTTGACTGTAATTTTTTATCCTTTTTTTGAGCAGACCCAAATAGAGGGGTAAGTGCTATAATAAATATTATTATATGTTTCATAATTAAATTAATCTGTGATATATATTATTTCATATTCATGTAATCAAACACCAAATCACAAAAAACTTTTATCCCTGTTTTCATTCCGCTTTCATCAATTTCAAAATCAGGTGTGTGATGAGGAGCTGCAGTTTTGGGGTCTTTGCCTTTTTTCATTCCTCCCAGATAAAAAAAGAAGGATGGGGCTTTTGTACCATAGTAAGAAAAGTCTTCAGCACCAGTTACCCATTCTCTTTCTTTCACATTATTAATTCCTGCAGCAGATTGTAAAGAGGGTAACATTTTTGTAACTAATTCAGGAGTATTATAGGTTACTAATGTTTTTGTATCTATCGTTACTTCTGCAGTTGCTCCAGAAGCTTCAGCTATTTTTTCAGCAGTTAGTTTTATTTTTTTATGTACCTCTTGTTGCATAGCATTATCAAGTGTTCTAATCGTTCCTCTCATTTCACATTCTTCTGGAATAATATTATTTCTTACACCACCGTTTATTTTTCCAACAGTAATTACAACCGGTGCTTTTGTTAGTTGTGATTGTCGGCTTACAATAGATTGCAACCCGGCAATTATTTGTGCGGAAATTTGAATAGGATCAACGCCTAACCAAGGTTGTGAACCATGGCTTCCTTTACCTTTTACTTTTATTGTAAACCAATCAGATGATGCCATGAATGAGCCGGGCTTATATTCTATTTTTCCTGTTTCTATGTTTGATTCTATATGCAGTCCAAAAATTACATTTACTTTGGGATTCTCCATTACTCCTTCTTTAACCATTAGGGCTGCCCCGCCTTCTTCGTCTTCTGGCGGACCTTCTTCAGCTGGTTGAAAAATAAACTTTATTGTTCCTTTTATTTCATTTCTCATGCTTGCTAATATTTCTGCAACGCTCATTAATATGGCGGTGTGTGTGTCGTGGCCACAAGCATGCATAACACCAACTTCCTGTCCACCGTAAGTTGTTTTTACACTGGATGAAAAGGGAAGATTAACTCTTTCTATAATCGGGAGCGCATCGATGTCAGCCCTAAGTGCAATACAGGGTCCGGGCTTTCCCCCCTTCAATATTCCCACAACACCCGTTTTTCCAATACCTTCTTCTGTTTCGATACCTAATTTTTTTAAATGTGCTGCTATAATCCCGGCTGTTCTTATTTCTCTATTTCCAAGCTCAGGATTTTTGTGAAAATCTCTTCGCCACTCAATACATTTTTCTTCGAGCTTGTCGGCAGACTTTGCAGCCCTTTCCTTTAATTTGGTAATTTCTGTCTGGGCAAAAAGAGTAGAGCCAACAAATAATACTGATAGAAAAAGTAACCGTTTTGTCATCTTTATTTTTTTATGAATTTACTGGAATTGTGTTTCATTTTGTGCTATCAAGGTTATTCTCTTTTTATTTATATTTAAACCTCAATGCTACTGCGCCATTTACCTTTTTTACGCTCTGTTTTATTACATAGTGTTACTGCTTTCGGAGGACCTCAGGCACATATTGGTATGATGATGAAAACATTTGTTCATCAAAAACCCTATGTTACTGAAGAGGAACTAATGGAGTATAATGCTTTTTGCCAATTGCTTCCCGGAGCTTCTTCAACTCAAACACTTACATTAATTGGGTATAAAAGAGGAGGTGTTCCATTAGCGGTACTTACTTTGATTGTATGGATTTTGCCTGCCTGCGTTATTATGGGTGGACTTTCTTTTTTGTTGCAATACATTGACAAAAAAGAGTTGGGTACTGATATTTTTAAATTTATTGCTCCAATGGCTGTTGGGTTCCTGGCCTATGCCGCATTTGTTACCTTTTCTGTTGCTATAAAAAATACGATAACATGGGTAATTATGTTAGTAGGAGCGGCCGCTACTTATTTCTTATTTGGCCAGCCTTGGGTAATTCCGTCACTAATTATATTGGGTGGAATTGCGACTAATTTTAGCACAACCCGTATTCCTCAAATAGAGCAAAAGCCGAGAAAAATTAAATGGTGGAATTTCTGGCTTTTTGGAATTTTATTTATGTTGGCTGGGTTCATGAGCGAAATGGCCCGAAAACAAAATTGGCCAGATAGAAAGCCAATAAGTCTTTTTGAGAATACCTACCGTATGGGCAGCCTGGTATTTGGTGGTGGTCAGGTTTTAATCCCTATGATGTATGAACAATGGAGTGTTCGTCCAGAGGCCGTAAGAGAAAAAAATCCAGGGGTAGTTCAAATAGATGAAGAAAGCTTATATACAGGAATGGGTATTGTAAGAGCAGTACCGGGTCCCGTTTTTTCAATAGCATCTTTTACGGGGGGTATGGCATTGAAAGATATGGGCTATAAAATGCAGATACTTGGCTGTTTAATTGGAATGGTTGGTATTTTTTTACCCAGTGCTTTGTTGGTTCTTTTTTTCTTTCCGATTTGGAATAATTTAAAAAAATATGCTGCCGTATATCGCTCTATGGAGGGTATCAATGCAGTTGTTGTGGGCATAATGATTGCTTCAACTTTTTATATCATGAAAGATATTTCTTTTTCTGATGTACAAGATCTAAGTACCACTATTAATATTCTTGCCATGTTGGGCACTTTTGTATTGTTGAATTTTACAAGAATTCCTCCACCCTTGATAGTTGTAGGCTGTTTGTTGTTGGGTTACTTTTTATAGTAGTTGCCTTTTTCTATTTCCTCTCTCACCGCATCTGGTACCTGATACCGTATTGATTTCCCTTCTTTCAGGCTCTTACGTATTTGTGTAGCCGAAAGTTGTAATAAGGGTGCTTCTATAATATGAAGGTTTGCATTAATAGAATTTTCAATAGCAAAGCCCGGACGTATGTAGGCGTAGATTTCATAATTCTTTATTATTACTTCAGCGTTTTTCCACTTATGTAAGTTTTGAAAACTATCACTACCCATTACTATACAAAATTCATGTTCTGGGTTTTTTTCATTTAGGTAGGTGAGAGTATTGGTTGTATAAGAGGGTTTTGGTAAACCAAACTCTATTTCAGAAGCCCACATACGGGTGTCATTTTCAATGGCTGTTTTTACAAGGTGCAATCTGTGGTATTCGTTTAATAAGCCAGCTTCTTCTTTAAAAGGGTTTTGTGGAGATACTACAAACCAGATTTTTTCAATATCTGTTTCATTAAGTATATGGTTGGCTATTATAAGGTGGGCGACGTGTATAGGGTTAAAGGAACCAAAATATAAACCTATTTTCATTTAAGTGATTGATTGTCAGTTAGTTAATTCAACTAGTATAACTTCGGCTTCATTTTTTCTTAAACTTAGGTGATAGCCAGCCACGTTTACCGAAATTGGATCACCTAGTGGCGCTATTTGCTCCATTTCTATTTTTTCTCCTGGTAAACAGCCCATTTCCATTAATTTCAAATGCAATTCTTCACAATTGAATTCTATTATTATACCTGCTTGTCCCGGTTTTAGTTCTGAGAGCCTTTTAACCATTAAAATATTTATTTTACAAAGCTACCCTTGTTAGGTTGTTTTTGTTTACGAATTTTGAAAATATGCCAGACAGACCAAAAGTTTATTTTTTCTTTCAGGAAGTGAATCCTACGCTTAGACACCGAAATGATTTAAAACAATTTATTGAATATGTTTTTAAGCAGGAGGGAAAGATAGTTGATACAATTAATTATATCTTCTGTACCGACAATGCATTGCTTGATATCAATCGAAAATTCCTTAAGCATGATTTTTATACAGATATTATCACTTTTGATTTATCTGAATCAGATGTTGTAACTGCCGAGATTTACATTAGTGTAGATAGGGTAAAGGAAAATGCACTACAACACAAAACTTCTTTTAAGCAAGAGCTTCATAGGGTTCTTTTTCACGGAGTCCTTCATTTGTGTGGGTATGGTGATAAAAAAGAGGAGGAGATTCAACTAATGCGAAAAAAGGAAGATTTCTATCTTAAGGCCTATTTTGGGTAAATTCTTTGTTTCACGGGAAACAAAGAAACAATGTCAAGATAAAAGAATGTTTCCCGTGAAACACTAGGTTTAGGCTTTGTGCCCAATTCTTCCCATATATCAATAGGCAAAATGTACCTTTGTCACTTATGTTTCCAAAATACGATGTAATAGTAGTAGGTGCCGGTCATGCAGGATGTGAAGCAGCGGCAGCAGCGGCAAATCTTGGTTCCAAAACCTTATTGGTAACCATGAATATGCAGACAATCGCACAAATGAGTTGTAATCCTGCCATGGGTGGTATTGCTAAAGGTCAGATTGTGCGGGAAATAGATGCTATGGGTGGTTATTCCGGTATTGTCTCAGACCTTTCCACTATTCAATTTAGAATGCTTAACCGGAGTAAGGGGCCAGCCATGTGGAGTCCAAGAGCTCAAAATGACCGGATGCTTTTCTCTATAAAGTGGAGAGAAATGTTGGAACAAACGCCAAACCTTGATTTTTACCAGGACATGGTGAAAACGCTGTTGGTAAAAGATGGAAAATGTGAAGGTGTTGTAACTGGACTAGGACATGAAATCAGAGCTAAATCGGTTGTTCTTACAAATGGCACTTTCTTGAACGGAATTGTCCATATTGGAGAAAAGAACTTTGGTGGAGGAAGAATGGCTGAAAAAGCAGCTACGGGAATAACCGAGCAATTGGTATCACTTGGATTTGAAAGCGATAGGCTTAAAACAGGAACTCCTCCACGTATAGATGGAAGAAGCCTTGATTATTCAAAAATGGAAGAACAGAAAGGCGACGATGAGGTGGTTGGCTTTTCATTCCTTGAAACCGAAAAACCAAAAGAGCAAAGAAGTTGTTGGATCACTTATACCAATCAATCAGTACATGATGTATTGAAAACCGGGTTTGATAGAAGCCCCATGTTTGCAGGAAGAATTGACGGAACCGGACCAAGGTATTGTCCAAGTATTGAAGACAAGATCAATCGCTTTTCGGAAAGGGATAGGCACCAGCTTTTTGTGGAACCAGAAGGGTGGAATACGGTAGAAATTTATGTGAATGGATTCTCAACCTCATTACCAGAGGAAACACAATACGAAGCTCTTCGTAATATAGTTGGATTTGAGAATGTAAAAATGTTTCGTCCCGGTTATGCAATCGAGTACGATTATTTTCCGCCTACACAACTACGTTATACACTGGAAACAAAGTTGATTCAAAATTTATTTTTTGCAGGACAAATAAACGGTACAACCGGGTATGAAGAAGCCGCTTGCCAGGGATTAATGGCTGGAATAAATGCGCATCAAAAAACAAAGAATCTTGAACCTGTTGTATTGAAAAGAAGTGAAGCATATATTGGTGTTCTCATCGACGATTTAATAAGCAAAGGAACCGATGAGCCTTATAGAATGTTTACGTCAAGAGCAGAGTTCAGAACACTGTTAAGACAAGACAATGCAGATCTTCGTTTAACTGAATTAAGCTATCGACTTGGGTTGGCTTCACAGGAAAGAATGGATAAGGTGATTATGAAAAGAGAAAGTGTTGCTAAAATAAAAGCTGTACTAAAAGATTTTGCAATAGAACCAGGTGAAGTAAATAATTATTTTGCTTCAATAAGCTCATCACCGATTACAGAGCGACAAAAAGCTGGAAAAATACTACTACGACCGGATGTTGAATTAGATGAATTTGCTGATGCTGTACCTAAACTAAAAGAAATATTAAGTGGCTTTTCCCGGGATGCACTGGAACAAGCTTCTATTCAAATAAAATATGATACCTATATAGTTAAAGAAAAAGAACTAGTTCAGCGAATGTCACAATTAGAAGAACTGGAAATTCCAGAAACCTTTGATTATAAAAAGATTGCTTCATTAGGAAATGAAGCCAGAGAAAAACTGACTAAAATAAAACCCCGTACACTGGGCCAGGCCAGTCGAATCTCCGGTATCAATCCAAGTGATGTACAGATATTGATGGTTTTTATGGGGAGATAGCTACGCTACATTTTTTAAGTCAGGCTTTCCCAAATCACCTTCCTGTAATTCAATTCTTCGAGTAATATCGTTTAAAGATGAAAGCCGTTGTACCGTATAAGGAATAGTGTCTAGCCCGGAAACGAACCTTTGTATATAACTATATATTCCTACCAAACTACCAGCCTCAATTTCTGCACCCATTGTTTTATTGGTAATAAGTAGCGATAGGCCCAATACAATCATCACTAGTATTTCCATAAGGCCAAAATTCCAGGCTTCCTGATCGCTTATCCGAATCTGCCATTTTCTAAGGTTGTCGTAATGCTCTTTAATTAGTATGTTATTTCCTGAAGAAATTGTATCTACCTGTTTCTCCAATTCATCATTTTTTTGTTTGTTTAAAATGTTCATTTTTTTACCATATAAGTAGCTGAAACCTATGACTGGCAACAAAATTGCTAAGCAAACTAACACTACAGAAGTATCGTAAAAGAACAACAATAACAGCGATCCAGCAATACCGAAAACTGCTTCCATTATGTAAACCAGATCAAATTCAAGAAAATCAACAAACTCTCTTGCCAAAGTAGAATGAGCACTTAATTTGGAAATATCAGCTTTATTATATCTGCGGGATAGAAATTTTGTGACTAATGAGGTATAAATAGCTGAATAAGTTCTGGTATCTAACCGATGGCGGATTGTTCCGATTATCAACCAGGCCATATGTACAACAGACAATAAAATCAATCCCCGATAGCTGCCTTTCATTAAATCATTAATGGCAATTCCCAGAAATAATGGCCGCAGTAAGTTACCTACCATTTCAAGTGAAAAAAGGATATAAGTAATGAATAACCGATATCGGTGTTTCAACATTATTTGTTTCAGTATAGCAAAACGTGACATATATTATCAATTAGATAAATCAATTAATATCAAGTAATTAACTTGTGAATTTAGAATTTAGCGAATGGAAAGTAAGACCTTAAGCAGGTGAGTTAGTTTAAACGGGTTTGGGTTTGTTCTCGCAAAGTTAGGGAGTTTCCAGGTGCTCCGGCGATTAAACCCCTACATGAAGATGTACCGCATTGACAATGAAAGGGTTCCATGTTTTCATCCAAAAACTGGGCATAATCGAGCGTTAGTTCTTCGTTTTCATCGATATTTCTAAGCGATAATACATTTAAACCATCAAAAATGGTGTTTGGCTCACAACTATGATTTTGTGGAGCCCATTCAGAAGGGTCTTCATCCCATAAAATAAATAACTCGTCGCTTACGGGATATGCATAACGACGAAAATGCATTTTCTCATCTTCATTCCAGTTTTTTTCAACAAAGCGTTTTGTAATAATACGTTGTGCTTTGCCTTCCCCCTTAAAAATCATTTCACCTTTGTTTATGTCTCTGCTTGCATAAATACCATAGCCTGCGATTGAATTTCCTTTCATAACGAAAGGTTTTCTTTTTCTTTTTTGACGAGCAATTCCTTCAGCGATAATATGTTTCAAGAACTCAGATTTACCGATACCATCATGTTTTAAAATATAATCAGCCGATCCTTCATAACCATCAGTATAAAATACGGAGCAGGTAAAATTGATTTCCAAAAAATAAATTTCATTTTTATCGTTTACCCGAAAATCCAACCGGCCATAACCAACACCATTAAAACCTTTGAAAATTTTCTCCGTTGCTAATCGAAGTTGTTTATCCAAAACTTCATCTGTACAGGGCACATTACAATCTGGATGTAGCTCTGAAGTTTTTAAAGCATATGTTTTATATTCTCTTCCTTTCGGAAACAAATATTCAACCGGACGAAAAACAGTGCAAGAGTGTATATCTACATTAGCCGCAACTAAAACAGTGAATTCTCTTCCGGAAATATATTCTTCTACTAGCAACGGACCATATTCATC
>JAHEMM010000120.1 GCA_024643655.1 Chitinophagaceae bacterium
TCAGCCGTCTGTTCAAACGAATTTTTATTATTATGATTGATATTACTAAGTTGAATTTACTTTAAAGGCTCAAATAGCGATCCTAATCAATAACCTTTTCTTAAAAATTATTTTCTGAAAGGTTTTTGTTACTATAAATAACTTAACTCATTTCAAGTATATCGGGTTTTGCCGGGTATAATTTTGAAAATATCCAACCTGCTATCATGGCCAGTAAAAAAGAAGGGGCCAAAACGTCCAGTTTTTCAAAGTAGATACCAATACTTTCCATTGGTTGAATCACAAATTTGAAAAAAGGAACACAAGCAAAACCGGTAATCATTGAAGCAATGGCTCCTTTTTCTGAATAGCCTTTCCAAAATATGGAAAGGATAATAACGGGGCAAAAAGTAGCTGCAATGCCAGACCACCCAAAAATAACAAACCAGAATACGGTTCGGTCTGGTGATAGAACTGCAACAGTAAAAGCAAGTCCTAATGCAATAAGTGCCATGGCTAATGTAACGATACGGGATAACCGGGTAAGTTTGCCGTCTTCTATATGTGGTTTAAATATTTTTTGATAGAAATCACGGGTAATGGCACTGGATGCTACAATCAGTAATGAATCAATAGTAGACATGATGGCGGATAATACGATCGCTATATAAATGCCGATCAATACAAGTGGCAACATATTTTCTACTAATAAGATCAATGTATTCTCAGCACCCGTACCCAATACTGCTTCAGGATCCTGACCTGTTGATGTAAAGAAATAACGACCCAATAGTCCAATAGTAACAGCAGCAGTATCTGTTAATAATGTAAATAGCAAAGCTACCCAACGACCTTTGTTTATTTCTTGCTCATTTTTTACAGATATAAATCGTACATATATCTGAGGCGAACCTAAAAATCCCAGGCCAATCATCGTAAAGCCTAGAATCGTAAACAGGTTCAACCAATTGTTATCGCTGGTACCCCAAATGTTCAATAAATTAGGGTCAATAGTTTTTAATCCACTCACTAATTCAGCTCCGCTATCTAATGCAAAAAATCCGATTATAGGCAATAACATTAATCCAAAAAACATCATCAATCCCTGAAAAACATCTGACCACACAGCGGCCAAAAAACCACCAATAAATATATAGGTTACAACAATTAAAAAACCCAGTAAGGCACCGGTAAAGTAATTCATGTCCAGCAGCGATTCAAAAGCTTTTCCTGTTGTATCAATCTGGGCACTTACATAGATGATAACAAATACAGATAATGCTGTAGCTGCAACGCTACGCAACAGATTTGTTTTCGGTTTAAACCGTCCTTCAAGAAAATCAGGAATTGTAATGGCTTTGTATTTATCGGTTAATTTTTTAAAAGGTTTGGCCATAAAAAACCAGGAGATACCAACGCCAAGTAATTCGCCTATAACAACCCAATATGCAGAAATACCAGCTATTGCACCCATGCCTGTAAGACCAAGTAATAGCCAGCCCGATTCGCCAGTAGCTCTTGCTGAAAATGCAACTGCCCAGAAACCTACATTTTTTCCGCCTACATAATAATCGCTTAAACCTTTTACTCTTCTTGATGCCATTATGCCGATAAGGAAAAGAATAAGAAAGTAAATGCCAAGTATAATAAGTTTAGTAGCCATCGATTGGGTATTGTTTTATTGTATGAAGTATGGTAAAAATAAGGGTTAATAGTTTGAGTGACTTATGATACCAATGCTATAATGCAATATGCTTCTATTTTTATAAAGAGATACTGCCAATAGTTGTAGTATATAGAAGTATTGTGATGAAGAAGGTGCTTTGTATTGTTTTTAAGCTAATGATTGGTATAAAAATTATTAGTTAGTATTAAAAGGCCAGGAACCTAAATTTTTACGAAATGAATACCTATCTAGTTCGAAATGATCGACGATGCGTCAGCTCCAACTGACACAAAACCATATATTGTATAAACCATTATTTATTTTCTAAAATATTTTTGGAGTTTCCTTTTTCGTCCAGTACTTCAAATTTAGGATTCCCATTTTCATCGACATAAATCTTTATCTTTTGTTTGCCATCGGGGCCTGATAAAAATAAACCAGAACTGTTTTGACCTGTTCTGCCAATAAATACCCTTCGTTTGGTACTCAGGCTGTTTCCATATTCTGCCATTTTTTTATTTCGTTCAGCATCATCTTTAATATTCATTACATCTTCAATCGTTTTCATTCTGGTCATTAAATCAGAGCCTTCCGGTAGATCATTAATGTACATTCCACGAATAATTTTCGATTTCCCATCTTTATATTCTTCGCCATTTAAAATTTGAATAACCTGATCTTCCTTAAACTGATCCATAGTAAATGACGCTCCGGATTGTTTTACACCATCTATTGATTTACCGTAATAAGTCAACCCTCCGCATTCATCACTCTCTTCATTAAAGAAAATGATACCAGCGGGCCTTTCTCTCTTTTCCAAATCTTTTCCATTCATTCTTCCGGGATGTTGCCTTGTTTCATTGCTCAAAACCATTCTCAAACTGCCATCTTCAGCAACAAGATTTATTCATTTAACATTAATCTCATCAAATGTTTTATTCTTTTTACCATTATCAAATGCTGTTAAAATAAAAAAGCCAAAAACAAAAGTGCTTATTAAAGCATAGGCAGTTAAGAAATTCAATCTTTTTTCTAATTTGCTGTTCATGTGTTTTATTTTTTAAATTAATAATCAGGAACAATACTCAATACCCCTGCTGGTAAACCAGATTTTTAATTCACTGTCATGATCGCCGTGGTAATTGATACAGATTTCTTCATGAGCTGCAATATCATTTACGGCAAATATAGATACAGTCTTATCTTCCTTATTCATCTTGTGGTAAGCATTTGCAGGTGTACGGTGATTGTATAAGGAACCAAAGCCTGTGGCAAGGCCTGCAATTCTTTTCTCCTGGTTGTAAAAAAAGCAGTAGTTGATGATAAAGGTTGATAACATTCGTTCAAAATCATCAGGACTGAAAACAAGCATTGGGCAAAGTTCAATTAACTCCCCTTCAGCGATAGACACTGAACTAAAAACACCTCTGCCTTTTTTTTCAACTTCTTTTATATATAAAAAGCCACTCATGATTTTTACGATTGAGTAGTGAATTGAATGGGTGAATCATCATTAGGATCGCCATGATAGTTGATGGTGATCTCTGATCCGGCTTCAATGTTTCGGCATGCGATGATCTTAATAGTATTGTTTTTTTTATTGACTTGATATCTTGCATTGGAGGGGCAGCCATGATTATACCAGGAGGCAAACCCCAGACCGATGGCAACCGGGCTTTCCTTATCATCAAGCAAAAAATAATAATCATGCAAGGCGGTCTTATGTAGCATTGCATAATCTGTAGCAGATCCTTTTATAAGCGGGGCAGTTTCTATGAGTGCACCCTTTTTAAACTGTTTTTTACAAAAAACACCCAACCCGTGAATATTACTCAGACCTACCTGAAGGTCAATAGGTAATGTTGCAATTATTTTCCGGTTTCGATTAAATAAAAACACAAAATAAATTAATGGCGAATAGTCTGCTAAAAAATGCTAACTTAATAGGGTAAATATAAAAATTATGAGAAAGATATGGACAATTATCGGTTCGGTACTCATCTTCACGGGATTGAAAGCACAGGAGCCGGTTAAAGTAAAAAAGGAAACTACTCCGGTTAGAAAAGCGAATAAATCAGAAAAAATGAATAAGGGTGAGGTTATACCCAAGCTGGAATATGAAGGCAGTGCAAAGTCCGGTAAATATGTGCGGGTAGATGAAGTGAACAGGAAAGAAGCCATCAAAGGGTTTGTTTATCTTAAAGTGGAAGGTCCGGCTTATAGCGCTGAGTCCGGCTCATTTGCATATTTGAAAGTGCAGGGTGTTTCTATTCCCAGTGCTGCCGGTGTAGATAAATATATAAAAGGTGAGACAAATACCAGTGCAAGTATTTTTATAAAATATGAAGGGATAAAAGGCGAAGCTTCGAAACTGAAAGATCTGTATCTCAAAGTGGAAGGAAGTGTAGAGGAAGGTAAAAGTGGTTTTGTTTATCTAAAAGTAGATGGCCCTTCTGTGAGCACTACTGCAGCAGCAGATTATTATCTGAAAATACCAACCATTAAAGGAGAAAGTAAAGATTGATCAGTGTTCTAATAGCATAACCAATCTTTCATTCAAAGCAACTATTCCAGAAGGAGATGTTGTGGGTGTTAATGTTTGCATGGCGTTGTTATACGTCGGGGAGTCGTTCTGGAGATGCCGGCAGTACTGATTAAACAAATCAGCTATTGAATTACAATAATTTTCTTAAACAGGATAAGTTCTTTCGTACTTATTTTCAGAAAAAAAGTACCTGCTGCATTTGATGGTAGTTTTATTATTGCTATTGGGTTTATCGAAATATTTAATTGACAATTAAAATTAACAAATTATTTAACGGTTTGCATTTGAACTAGCCGCTAACGTTTAAGGCTTTCTGCTGTGCTGGTATTCATAGCTCGTCCAGCCCAGAACTGAAACCGATTGAAAAAATGAACTTGAAGTTAAGTAATACAGTTGAAAAAAATTCTTATCAATTTAAAAATGAAATTATAACTGCAAGGCCCCAATTTTGGCGATACAATGTTAGCTATGATACTCTATAAATTGTAAGTCCAATTATAATAACAATAATTATTGTGTAAATCTGCTTATTATATTTTGCTAACCATTCAGGGAGAAAAATGTCAAAATTATTTTTAGAGGAATCTGAATACTTTCTTGCCATTATGGTTAATGGACAAAAAAAATTAAATATTAGTAAAACAATTATTTCTAGTCCGATTAATGCATAACCAATCCAAAGCCAAAAGTTAATTTCACCTAAGGTTACAGCATATAACATATAAAAAATAACAACATTAAAAAATATCCAGATTATTGTATGTACAATTTTTATGGCTATTAATTTTTCTTTGTTCGTCATATGCAGGGTGACTTAAGTATTCTTGTTTACATTCAGTGCTTTGCCTTCGGCTGGGTCCCGATAGCAATCGGGAATGCATGTTCAGTCCGCTGCTAACGTGAATGTCATTACTAAAGTACAGAATATATTTTTTTGATGAGTTTTCCGATGGCTATCAGGACGTAGATCCAGGATATCAACTATTATTCTTTTATGCATCTAACGCCAAACCCTAAAGAAACTGTATTATCTGAAAAAATAATAGTTGGCAGGTTAAATAAATCGATCGTCTTTCTTATGGTGGATGAATTCAGTGGCCCACTGCCAATCGTTGAAGTTGCAAAATTACCTATTAGTGACGAACCGGTTGCAGTACCCCCAGCAGCAACATAGCCATTTGGAAGAGCATTAAATCCAACAGCATTTGTGCCATTTCCAGATGAAGGGAGCCATCCCGTTGTTGATTTTAATGCAATAGCTTCGTTGTTGGCATATCCATTTAATCGTAAGTATGATTCTAATTCTTTAAAATCTTGTTCTGTAGGAATTCTCCATCCTTTTGGCGCTAATTTTCCGCTTTCTAAGGCAAAATGATTGTAAACAGCACCATAATAGTCGAATGGTAATGTCTGCCCGGAAGTTGTGGTATTAGCCCATTGATAAAGCGCTTCAGGAGCCGGAACATAGAACCATTTATTACCATGAGTTGCAAATGAGTACTTGGTTATGGGAGTACCATCATTATACTTTGTAGTCTTCAGATTTTCTAACATCCATGTTTGATTGCCAATTTTTTTGGTAGTATAAGTATTACCATCGGCATCAACTGCAGTATTATTTGGAGGAGTAGGTTCAGTTTTGTTTTTATTGCAAGAGAAAATTATAAAAAGAAAAAAGGGGATAAGAAAATTAATTTTTTTCATAATATTCGAAATAGTTTAGTTAATTCATTTCTTTAACAATTAGTGATAACGTTTGTTCAATATTAAAGGTTGCCTTATAATGTATAAAAACATATTGTGTCTTTGCGAAAGTGGAGATTTTAACCACAAATGTTGATGTGGAGAAACAATATTTGATTAACCACATATCTACAAGTGGTTCAATGAGCCGGCACTCTTGCCAAACCGACTGTTAGCGATAGCTCTTTTGCTCGTTGTCATTTTCTAAATTTTTCAAAATTAGTTCCATTAAATTTATAGGCTCCGTTTTCGTGTGTTCCAAGCCAAAGGTCGCCAATGTTGTCTTTATAAATGCTGAACAACGTAATATCTTTTGAATTATCTTGAACAGTATAATGCGTAATTTTCATCCCATCGTATTTCCAAACGCCATTACGATAAGTTACAAACCACAAGTTATTATTGTTGTCTCTTACTGTTGATAGATACTCATCTAAATTGCTGTCAGTTTTTCCATCTAAACCACCAATACTTTTATGTCTTGTATAAAATTTATTGCTTTTTAATATTGTGCTGTCGTAAACACTATAACGGAATTCGGTATTGAACCAAAAGTCACCATTTTTGTCTTCTGCAATTGAACGTACTCCGTTTGCACCTTCATTACGAAATTCTGTTATATCTACTTC
>JAHEMM010000034.1 GCA_024643655.1 Chitinophagaceae bacterium
AAGGAATTGTTTTTAGAGCCATCAGGTCTTGTTTCCTTTGTTAAGCTTTTTGTTGGGTATACAATTGCATTTGCAAAAATACTTGACATTAAAAAGATCATACTTCTGTCACGAAAATTATTTTTTCCCTTTACCCCAAATGCATTTAAAGCATAAACAGAAACGGCGGGCATCAACATTAGGTAGTTGTCATAATTTTTTGAAGCATGTGGCTTATTTACCCAAATGCTTTCCTGCAATTTTCCATTGATGCTATTCGGATCGTTATTGCCCATAGTAATTGCGCCATACGTAATTAAGGCAGCAGGAAGAATAAATGATTTTAGCCGGACAGTACTTTTTTCTGAATAAAAATCTTTTTTATTGGTGAAAATGGAACTAGAGTCAAATGATGTTGATTGTATTTCATTTACGACTGCTACCTGTGCATTTATTGAAATAAAAGAAAATAACAATAATGTTATTGAGGGTATTGATCTTAGTAATTTCATATCTTTTTTTTAGGGGAATTTTAAATAATCTTTTAAGCTGCTGTTAAATTTGAAAAATACAAGGGGCCATTTGGACACCCCTTGTTCATATACCAAAACCTACATCAAAGTTTTATTTCTTTTATAAATTTTCCACTGATATCGAAAATCAGGTCTTTGCCTTTTATCTCTGCTTCATATTGCGATTCGCCGGTTGCAAGAGTAATAATTGCTGCTTCTTTGATTTTTGCACCACTGTAATTTGATTTGATATAATCCTTAATTGAAGCAGGTAATTCTGCGATATTAATTTCCAATTCAGATTCTATCATTGTCCCGTTTGCATTAAAGGAAGCGGACATTTTATTTCCTTTGTTTTTAAAAGTAGCTTCATAACTGTTGCCTTCTTTTTCCCATTTTGTTGTTGCGCCAGGAAATTGTTTGGCAAATGATTTTTTTACAGTATCCGGTACTTTTGCCGCATCTAAATGCTGCCCACAAGCTGATAACGTAAATACAGTAACTACTATTACAATTGTGATGATTTGTTTCATTTTAGTGGTTTTAGTTTACAAAGCTCAATAGCAATTCTGTAGAAAATCTGAAGATGGGTATCAGAATTGTATGATAAACCGATGTGATTTATCAAAAAACTGATACTGGATGGAATATCCGTACAAGGTTGTAATTTTTTTAACAATTTCGAGCCCAAGCCCAATGCTATTACTATCTGTACTTTGTTTTTGAAAACGTTGAAATAATTTTTCTTTATTAAGGCTGTCTCCTTTTGCCGTGTTCTCAATCACCAACTCTTTTTGATTGCTCCTGATAGTTATATGGCCGTTTGTTATATTATGCCGTATCGCATTGCTTAGTAAATTACTCAGCAAAGTTTCTATAAGTGTTTTGTTGGCGGTAAGCAATATGTCAGTCTCAATTTGTGCAATTACGGTAATATTCTTTTTATCGGTATGAAATTTATACTGCTCAATTAATTTATCGGTTATATCTTTTATGGAGACCGTTTCTTTATCCAGAAACTGATTGTTTTCGATTTTGGTCAGTAAAAGAAGACTTTTGTTTAATCGGTTCATTCGTTGGCTTGCATTGGCAAGCTCTTCTATTATTTTTGCTTGCTCAGCTGTAATTGGATCTGTCTGCATCAACAATTCCAGCTTGTTTTGAAAGATGGCTAACGGGGTTTGCATTTCATGAGAAGCATTTTCAGTAAACTCTTTTTGTGATTGATATACCTGTTGATTTCTTTTTGAAAGAGAAGCGATCGTATTATTAAGGCTATTGAATTCATCTATTTCTGTTTTCTCAAAATGGAATGGTTCCATATTATCTACCCGATACTCATGTAATTTATCAATAGTGCTATAAAATGGTTTCCATATTTTTTTTGAAAGTCTGCGGTTGATGAGAATAAGACCAATAATTATTAACAGGAGTAAAATTGTCATGACAATAACAATGCTTTGAATCACATCTTTACTATCAAGTAAAGAGCTTTTTAACTTAATAATATAAGCTCCGTTTTTTAGCTGTACACTACTTTCTAAAACTCTGTAAGGGATATTTTCATTTGAAATACTATCATAAATCGATATAGAATAAAACTTGTCATCAGGACGAATTATTTTAGCCGGAGAAATTGTAAGGTTTGGTTCGAAAGCTTCAAGAAATGGGTAGGGGTCCAAATGTCTTACTTCTTCAAGCTTAGAAATGATTTCTTCTTTATGGGCGATGAGGCTTTCATCTACATCTTCTTTTACAATCCGTTGAATAGCGAAGTAAAATACAGGTATTGCAATAATTATTAAAAGGGTAGCAAAAACGAGATATGAGCGGATAGATTTGTTGAGCAGCTTCATATACTAAATATTAAACTTATACCCCATTCCATAAACGGATTTTATATAATCCGGGCAATCGGCAAGTAAAAGCTTTTTTTTCAGATTCTTTATATGTGCGTAGATGATATCAAAGTTATCAAACACTTCAGCTTCATCACCTGATATATGCTCCGCTATCGCATTTTTTGAGATGACACGGTTTTTGTTTGAAACAAGATATAATAGCAAGTCAAACTCTTTTCTTGTCAGGTCTATTTTTTTATTGCTGATAGCTACTGTTTTAGCAAGTGTATCAATTGTAATTTCATTTAAAACAATCACTTTGTTTCCATCGAAATGTCGCCTGCGAATTACAGCAGCTATCCTTGCACTTAATTCTGATAAATGAAATGGTTTCGCTAAATAGTCATCTGCCCCAAGATTAAGACCGGCAATCCTGTCATCAATAGAATCTTTTGCGGAAATGATAATAACGCCATCTGTTTTCTTATTGGCTTTTAAAGCTTTTAAAACATTTAATCCATTACCATCGGGTAATGAAATGTCTAAAAGGATGCAATCATAATTAAAGGATTCTGTTTTATTAATAGCAGTTTTAAAGTCCTGCGCTACTTCACAAACATAGTTTTCTGCTTTCAGATAGGTGATAATGCTTTTGCTCAACTCAACTTCATCTTCTATCAGCAATAGTTTCATGTTGTAAATGTACAGTCCAAATTTTGAAGAAATACTGAATTTATGGGCAAATGAAAAAAGCCCTTAGGAAAATCCAAAGGGCTATAGTAATACTATTTTTCAAATTTTTATTAATTCATCCTCATAATTCTATTGCCGCCCTGATTATTTCTATTCATTTCTTCCAGCATCTTTTCTCTTTCTTTTTTATACTCTTCATCAGTATATCTTTTCTTTCCTTTCGGTTCTTTGATTTCAGCCAGATCAACTTTTTCAGAATAGCTAACAGCTTTAAAGGTTTGCGTGCCGTCTTTAATATCCATTTCAAGAATTAATCCAGGTAGTTGTCCCTGAAACTCTGCAGGTCCGGCAGATACAGGAATACTGCTGCTAAACCAGGCTACAATTGTAGAAGTGTCTTGAACTTCGGTTCTGGACATTTGTCCATTATCCATGTTTACTTGCGAACGTACGCTGATACGAATGGCTGTTGCTTTCATACAAGGCATATCAAGAATGGTTTTCGTCTCTCCCGTCATCTTCCACTTTAAAGACGTTATGGAATCATCAATAATAAATGTTTTATCAAACAATTCTCTTTTTTCAACTTTTTTCTTTGTGTCAAAATTATTATACAGCACATCATCATTACCTGCCACAACCATTCTTATTTGCGCTCCGCCGCTACTAGTAAAAGAACTTCCATCATCAACACCTTCTTTTTCAGCTTGTTTCCAAAGTGATTGATTATTGCCGAACAACAATTCAAATTTGTCGGTTCTGGTTCTTGGCATTTCCTGATCCATACCTCCCGCCATACCGGAAAAGCTGAATCTCATTTGTGAGGTTCTTTCATATACTATTTTGCCTTGTGATTTCTGTGCCGATGATAATGAAACGGTTAAAAGAAAAGCGGCTGTAATTGTCATTAGTTTTTTCATCAGTTTATTTTTTAATTTGATTCAAATATAAATTGAACTGGCTGCAAGATAAGTTAAGCGACCTTTTAATAAGGTTAATAAAGGTTAATGTCACTACAACCACCATCTATTATGGAGTACATTTGTAGAGTAATAAAAGCAAATGAATAAATTAAAATGGTTAGCCATATTGATGGGAGTAGCAATAGCTGCTAGTACCGGTTTTCAAATTTACTGGTTGACGCAAAATTATAACCGGGAAAAAAAATCACTTGCCATAAAAACGAATATGGCTTTTCGGGAAACGATTATGAAGTTGCAAGTGACTAAACTGAAACTAGATGGCATCAATTGGAACGATAGTGTTGGAAAGGATGTAAAAATATTTGTAAATGATGGAGATACAAGGGTTAAAGTAAGAAGGAATCCAAAGACAGAAATTGTCTCGACATTTAATATTATTGGTGACAGGTTAAAAGATTCATTAAAGAAAGATACCAACAGGAAGATGTTCATCACAATGAACAAAACATCCCTTGGTCTTCATAATGACACATCAATTATTGAACAAGAATTTACCGGACCAACGCCGGGAGATAAAAATCATTTTTTTAATCTGATATATGGAGTCGATTCTTTACAGGATTCTTTAAGTGTAAATGAAATTGATTCAGCGTATGCAATTGCATTACAAAAGGAAAAACTAACTGTTCCTTATTCCATAATAAAATCAGATAGTACTTCAACTGTGGAAAGCGAAAGCTTAAATGAGGTGTCGCTTGGCATTCTTCATCCGGTTACTTATAAGCTGAAATTGGGAAATACATTTTCTTATTTGATGCGGCAAATTACCCAGCCAATATTATTTTCTATTCTCTTATTAGGGATAACTATACTATCATTTCTTTTATTGTATAGAAGCTTGCTTAAACAAAGAAAATTAGCCTTACTAAAAAATGAATTTATCAGCAATATCACCCATGAATTAAAAACGCCAATTGCAACAGTTGGCGTGGCTATAGAAGCACTCAAGAATTTTAGTGCGATGGATAACCCTGAACGAACCAAAGAGTATCTGGCTATTTCAACTAACGAACTACAAAGGTTAAGTCTGTTGGTAGATAAAGTGCTGAAACTTTCCATGTTTGAAAAGAAAGAAATGGAGTTGAATGTAGAGCCGGTAAATTTGAAAGAAGTAGCTGATGAAGTATTAGCCTCCTTAAAACTTCAGTTAGAAAAAAGGAATGCCAACGTGAGGCTTGATGTGTCTGGCGATGTTACTGTAAATGCGGACCGCCTGCATTTGTTAAGCGTAATTTTTAATTTAGTAGATAATGCTTTGAAATATTGCAGAAATAATCCGGAACTGTTGATTACAATTGCAGCAAAAGAAAATATAGTAGAAATGTCAGTAAAAGATAATGGAATTGGCATTGCTCCTGAGTATAGAGAAAAAGTATTTGAAAAGTTTTTTAGGGTGCCACATGGCGATATACATGATGCAAAAGGGTATGGTCTTGGATTAAGCTATGTAGCACAGGTTATTCGCCAACATAACGGAATTATTTCCGTTACCTCTCAGCCGGGCGATGGATCAAAATTTATCATCACCTTACCAAAATAAAATATATGAGTAAGACAAAAGTCTTATATGTAGAAGACGAATTATTTCTCGGAAAAATAGTCAGGGAAAGTCTGGAAAGCCGTGGTTTTGATGTAATCATGGAAGATGATGGGGCGAAAGTATTGGATCAATTTAAAAAAGCAAATCCCGATATCTGTATTCTGGATGTTATGTTACCCAACAAAGATGGCTTTTCCATTGCAGACGAAATAAGAGTGTTGAATGAGGAAGTTCCAATCATTTTTCTGACGGCTAAAACACAAACAGAAGATGTAGTAAAAGGTTTTTCATCTGGCGGCAATGATTATATGCGTAAGCCTTTTAGTATGGAAGAGTTGATAGTGCGAATTGAAAACCTGTTGCGTAATAAAATAGAAACTGAAGCGAAAATAACCGGAGGTGTTGCTACGATTGGCAAGTTCACTTTTCAACTAAACAGGCAAACCTTGTCTCTTGGTAAGGATGAAAAAAAACTGTCATTTCGTGAAAGTGAATTATTGCGACTACTGTATGAGAATCGGCAAAAAATCATAGAACGAAAAGATATCCTAAATCTTTTATGGGGTAATGATTCTTTTTTCAACAGTCGTAACCTTGATGTGTATATTACTAAAATCCGTAATTATCTTAAAGAAGATGCTTCTGTAGAAATAATTACAGTAAAAGGAGTTGGTTATAGGTTTGTAATAGAATAAAAATTAATTAATTAAAAAACTTAACGCCACATCATTGTTTCTTAGAAAAAGAAAAGAGTTTGAGCTAATACCAATAATTTTTCTAACTTCTCCTTTTGTATTTATTCCGGTGTTTTGATCTGCAATAAACTTTCCCTTGCCATCACCTTTTAAAAATAGTGAAGACATAGCGTCATAATTTCCTGTACCGACTTCAGCATCAAATGAATTGCCACCAACGATAATATCTTTAAAGCCATCTTTATCAAAATCATCAATAAGCATGTCGCTTATAAAAGAAAGTTGTGCAAGTTCCGGAAACGGCACAAATTGAAAATTATCATTTCCATTATTAATGAATACGCCTGATTCAAAAGATGCCGCTGTATAAATATCCATACCAATCTTTTGCTCTGCGGTAAATAAATCTTCCAGCGTACAAATAGCATATAAATGATAGCGATAAAATTTCTTCCGCATCATGGGTATTTGGTCGAGTAACTGATCCCGGGCATATATTGGATAGCACTTACCCTGAACATATGAACCAAGGATTGCATCATAACTACCATTTTTATCAAAATCTTTTGCAAAAATGGTACATGGCTCATCGATCGCTGCATCAATTCTGGAATTTTTTCCCCGATTACCGGCTATGATATCCAAGTCTCCATCATTGTCAATATCAACCAGTTTTATGGTGTTCCACCAGCCGGTAATTTTACTTAAAGAAGTAGTGATGTTTTTTTTGTTTTTATCAAGAATAGAAACGTTGAAAGTTTTATTAACTAAACTATTATTTGTCCAGCTAAAGATCATTACAGGCATCCATTCACCAGCTAAAACCAATTCTTTTTTCTTGTCACCATCAATATCGCCCCAGGCAGCATAATTTACTATTCCTGTATTATTTAAGCCAGGTGCTTTTGTATCGCTTACATCAATAAACACACCATTGTTGTTTTGTAACAACATGTTTTTGTCATGCTTTGGAAATTTTCCAGGAGTTACGCCACCTCCAACAAACAGATCTATATCACCATCTTCATCAAAATCATCGGCTATTACATAGGAGCCATTATTAAAAGCTTTGGGAATTTTATTGAGTGAACGGATAAAATTTCCTTTGCCATCATTTATATAAAGCCGGTCTTGATATAAAGCATTGCCAGCCGAAAATTCGGCTCCACTACTTACTACATACAAGTCCATATCATTATCTCCATCAGCATCGAAGAAAACAGCCCCGCCGTCTTCAAAAGCTTTATCCTTAACAAAAGCAGGTTGTATTTTCTTTGAAAATCCACCGTCGTTATTTTGAATCATTAATACACCTTCGTTTCCCGAAGTTCCGCCTATGTATATATCCTCTTTCCCATCACCATTAATATCTGCTTTCGCATAGTAAGGTCCTTTACGGCTACACTTATATGGAATAAGCGGTTCTCTTTTAAAATCAATAAAATCTCCTTCTTTGTGTTTATAGTTAAGTTTTTTATCGGAAGTAATTGCTGCAAATAAATTTTCTTTTTTATCGGAAGTGGGTTGTTTTGTTTTTGCCTCAGATTCAAAAATTGTCATTACTTGTCCTGTAGATACATCATTCAATACAATTTCTTTACCGGAAGGGAAAGTGATTTCAATTTTTTTGATTGTAGTATCTTTTCCTGTACCGAAATGAAGAAAATGTTCTCCACTTGACATATAGCCTCTTTGGGGATCATACCTTTGAAACTGCATGTTTCCTTTCTCATTGAATAGCCTTACAGTTGTTCCATACACTTCTTGCTTTAGTTCTTTGTCTTTAAAGAATCGAAAACGTATAAAATTTGAAGGGTTAATTTCATTAAGATTATTTTTTAAAATAAAGGCTTCATCATCAATATTGTTTACAACTATATCTAGGTCTCCATCATTATCCAAATCAGCATACGCTGCACCATTTGAAAACGAAGGTTGCTTATCATTCCATAATTCAGAATAATTATCAAAACGGAGAGTGCTATTATTTCTATAGAAATAATTATTTATTTTAACAGAAGGAATATTTTTTAACCACTCATTTAAATTAATAGAATCTCCTCTGGCCATTACTTTAAGAATGGAATCCATATAGAACTCTTTATAATCCCAGTCTGTTACATCCCTTTTATAGCCATTTGTAATGTATATATCTTTCCAGCCATCATTATCATAATCGGCTATAATCGGCGCCCATGACCAATCGGTGGATGCGACATCTGCATAATATGCCATATCACTAAATGTGCCGTTACCATTATTAAGTTGCAAAACATTATGCGGATACTGATAAAAAAGATTAAACTTTATCATCAATTGGAATTTATCATAATTCTGATTTTGAACATATAATTGTTTTTTCCTGATTGGATCATCCATTGCCATATCAACAACAAAAATATCATCCAGCCCATCATTGTTAATATCATTTATATCAGATCCCATTGAAGATTGAGAAATATGATGGAAATAATCAGACAGCTTTTCGGAAAAAGTGCCATCGTGGTTATTAATATAGAGATAATCGGGTTTCTTAAAATCATTTGCTACATAAATATCTGGCCACCCATCTTTATTAATATCAGTGATCGAACTGCTTAAGCCAAATGCATAATTAAGTATGCCTGCTTTTTTGGTAATATCAAAAAAATGGTTGTTCCTGTTTTCATAGAGCCGATGACTGGAATATTGAAAAGCTGTATCATCAATCATAACCATTTTGCCGTTTTCCATTTTTGCATTTATCGACATTGTTGATTTAAATTCAACAGGGTGATTGGTTAGAAAAACATCCATATCGCCATCTCTGTCAAAATCTACAAAATAAGTTTGTGTTGTATAACTGGGGTCATCCAATCCATATTCTCTGGCCTTATCTGTAAATGTTAGGTTTTGATTATTGATGTAAATAATTTTTTTTCTATACTGTACATCAAACGGTCCGGATTTTGAAACTATAATATCTAACCAGCCATCACCATTGATATCAATCATATTAACACCCGTCTTAATACCTAATTCTCCGCCAACCCCTGCTGATTCAGAAATATCTTTATATTTCAGATCACCTAATCCTAAATACAATTTATTATACCCGGTAGTTGATGAAAAATAAATATCCTGAATGCCGTCGTTATTAATATCGCCAATACTTACGCCTCCTCCATTATACAAATATTCATACGTATAAAAATATAAATTAGGGCTCTCATAAATTTCGTTTCTGAATGTAACACCTGTATATGAAGAAGGTAAAGATGAAAATAATTTTTTCTCAGTTTGTGATTTTGCAACTTTACTAAATGGAAGCTGAAATAAAAGTAACAGCAAAAAAATAGTTGGATTTTTTAATAACATTAATTTTATTTTTTAACTGGTGAGGTTAAAGTCTTTATAACATATTGTCCAATAGCCTTTCCTTGTTTAATACTTATCCTGGCTGTTTCAGGATAATGAATACCGCCATATACACGACTCCAAGTAGTTTCTTCTGATGCTTTTAAAAAGGAATCAAATCTTCTTGGTTTTATACCAAATGGAATTTGTGTATTATCGGTAAACGAATAATTGTCACCAAGCAAGCCGGTTAGAACTGAAGCTGCAGCATTGGAAATAACTGCATGACCACTGGTAAATTCAGGAAAGGGAGGCGTTTGAATTAAAGGTTCCCATTTTTCATCAATATGCCTGTTAATGATAGTCACGGGACGAATTAAATCAGTTTTATATTTTTCATCCCAGCTGGCAATAAATGCATCAAACAATGCAATGGAGGCTAGTGTATATGCCTGCGATGCTTTTGCAACCGGAATGTTTTTTTCTATGCATGCTTGTCTTGTAATCATGATCCAATGACCGCCGGGAGAAATTTTATGTACAAAGTGATTAAAGTGCCCGTCTTCAATTGAAATATTAGGATTGTCATCCCAATACCATGCTATAGCAGTTTTTATACTGTCAAGATTATTGACAATATTATAAACCTCTATTACATTTTTATAGAAAACAGAATTTTTCGACATATTATATACCAGCTTTTTTTTAGGTGAAAAATGAGAAGCTGAATGCATAACCATAGGTCTTATCGTTCCCCAATGTGGTTCTAATCCCTGTGCAAAATCAATGGGTGTAGGTTGCCATTTGCCTTCTCCTGTATTTGTAACATGCCGCATAAGCCCTCTTGATTCATTATAATTGTCCTTTTTAAGCCAGCTAATAATTACATTGGCAACTTCATTGCCATAAAGGATGGAATTTGCATATTCCGTACTGTCTTTCGTTAATTTAAAGGAATCAAGATAAGCCGCTTTCCAATCTTCAATTTTATATTCTGAGCCAACTAAGCTTTTTGCAACCTCTGCATAGGCAATTACAGCTGAAAGAAAATAGTTAATGTTTTTTTTAGATTCAGGAACGGCTTGTAATCCGTTAAGTTTTCCAGATAAAGATGGGATATCTTTTTTTTCTTGTCTTACACATTCATAAAAAGCGATATTTGGGTAAGTATAAATGCGGGCTGCCACAGGAGGAGTATATAAATCATCCATTACAACATTTACCAGCAGACTATTAAGATCATGTAATGTTTGTTCTTTAGCTTGTGCATTTAAAGAGTAGTTTGAAGAAAAACAAACCATAAAAAAAGTAACACAAGAAAATTTTTTCAAAAAAATCATAACGCATACATATTTAAGATTGATAAATTTACAGCTTTCAGAAGATAATTACTCTATAATGGTTGGTTTTAGATATATCATAGTGACGGATGTTTTTGATTTTCAATTCAAATTTTACAATATAACATGTCAACTTTATTAAAAGCTTTTACTGCTGGCAAAATATTTACTGGCGAAAATTGGATTAGCAACCAAGCTATTATAGTTGAGAATGGTATTATTAAAGAAATAATTCCTGTTCAATCGTTGCCTTCTTCACTTTCGATTCAGCATTATGATGATTGTATTCTTGCACCTGCATTTATTGATCTCCAGATTTATGGTGCTTATGGAAAGTTATTATCAGTTTTTCCAGCAGCCGATTCTT
Organism: Chitinophagaceae bacterium; assembly: GCA_024643655.1. GTDB lineage: Bacteria > Bacteroidota > Bacteroidia > Chitinophagales > Chitinophagaceae > JJ008. The sequence continues at coordinate 11,287 of JAHEMM010000034.1, forward strand.
TATTCAAACTGCAGGAATATTGTGAAAAAAGTGGAACTGCATTTTGCTTACCAACAATTGCCACAAACACAGCAGCGATTTTTTTTAAATGCATAGATGCAGTTCGGGACTATTGGAATAAAAATGGAAAGGGGGTTTTAGGTTTACACATTGAAGGTCCCTGGATCAATCCTGCAAAAAGAGGGGCACATATTGAATCATTAATTCACCGTCCAACATTTTCAGAAGTCGATCATTTATTAAACTATGGAAAAGGGGTAATTCGAATGATTACTTTGGCTCCGGAATGTTGTAGTAAAGAAATTATTGAAAGAATACTTGCTGATAATATTATCATTTCGGCCGGACATAGTAATGCAACATATAGTGAAGCTAAAAAAAGTTTCGCTGAAGGTGTTTCCACCGTTACGCATTTATACAATGCGATGAGTTCATTTCAACATCGGCAACCGGGCCTGGTGGGTGCTGCCATGGATGATAATAAAGTAATGGCGAGTATTATTCCTGATGGGTTTCATGTTGACTATGCGGCAATCAGCATTGCTAAGAAAATAATGAAAGAAAGATTGTTTGTAATTACAGATGCCGTTACCGAAACTACAGAAGGGCAATATCAACATAAGCTTGTTGGAGATAAATATGAAGCAGGCAATATACTTAGCGGCTCCGCATTAACGATGACAAAAGCATTGTACAACCTTGTTAATCATGCTAATATTGAATTGAGTGAGGCATTGCGTATGTGTAGTTTATACCCGGCACAGGTAATTGGGATGGAGAAATTTCTTGGCAAAACAGTACCTGGCTTTCAGGCTGAAATGGTTGTACTTACGAATGAATTGAAAGTTGTCGGTCTGGTTAGAAAATAAAAACTTTGATAGCATGCTGATTTTTTCTACCTTTTCTATATAACCATTTAACAAACCTCAAAACCAACAAAGAATATGAAAAAGTTAATTGCTTTATCAGCAGTGATATTTTTTATTTTATTAGCTGCTTATTTTACGGCGTGTAACAACAATTCAGAATCGCAAGCAAAAGAGGACTCAACAGACTCCCTTCAAAAAGTTATAGCACATGGGGAATACCTTGCCAACCATGTAGCTGTTTGTATTGACTGCCATAGTAAAAGAGACCTTACAAAATTTTCTTTGCCAGTGATAAAAGGAACTGAAGGGAATGGTGCAGGTTTTCCTTTCGGAAAAGAAGATGGTGTTCCCGGAGAGGTTTGGGCACCAAATATTACTCCCGGCCGGTTAAAAGACTGGACGGATGATGATATTGCTAAAGCTATGACTCACGGAGTTAATAAAACCGGCGACACACTTTTTCCAATAATGCCTTATTATGGTTATAACCGAATGGCAAAAGAAGACCTGTATGCTATCATCGCTTATATCAGAAATCTTCCATCAAGTGACAATGCAGTACCTGCTAGAAAACTAGATATTCCTATGAGTATGCTGGGGCCTTTGCCACCTTACGGCCCGGAGAAAAACGTAAAACCAGATGCGACTGATAAGATAAAATATGGCGAATATCTGGTAACAATGGCCTCTTGTAGTGATTGTCATACACCCAGGAAGCCTAATGGAATGGAGTTTGATTTTGAAAATGCGTTTGCTGGTGGATTTATTTTTAATACACCTATGTTTAAAGTAACGGTTGCTAATATTTCGCCTGATTCTACAACTGGTATCGGTGCCTGGACTGAAGATGTTTTTATAGCTAAATTTAGAAACAATTCATCTGATGAAGTGGTTAACAGAGATGCCGGAAAAATGAATACAGTAATGCCCTGGTCGATGTATGGTAAAATGAAAGAAGATGATCTGAAAGCTATATATGCTTATTTGAGAACTGTAAAACCCGTAAAAAATCTGGTCGAAAAATATCCAAAGTAAATAACTGAAATAATATTTTTTTCAACCCTATGTAGTATACATAGGGTTTTTTATTGCATGTCAAAACGATTCCTGTTATAGGTTCCGGGAGTTGCATGATCCCCTTCTTCAAAATCAATATTCACTTCTTTAATACCGGGTATTTCTGTCATATTATAAACAACTTCAGATAAATACCATGTTGGACCGGTAGATCCCATTTGCTGAGTTAAGTAAGTGGCATCTGGTATTTTAATGAAAATTGTATCGTTTGAGGTTTTTATATATTCAAGCTTAATATTAGCATTCGCAGCATTCATAAAAGCTGCAATGTTTTGAGGAGAGAGTGTGTCGTTAGCAGGAATTTTTCGTAAACTTAACTTTCCGGTAGTGTCGTTAAAATAAGCCTGCCAAAAATAAGCAGTAGTATAAATGCTGTCTTCATTATTGTTTTCAGCTTCAGCATCATTGCTTTTACAGGCAAAGAAAATGGAAGCTGTTATTAATATAAAAAGGATTTTTTTCATCATTCTTTTATTAAAAGTAATGTATGCAGATTAAATATTTAGTTAAATAGTTTTTGCAGCTGCTTCTTCTTTTTTCCATTCTTTATCCATTATCATTGTACCAAATGGTATAATAGAAGCTATCCCCGCCTTCATCAGCCATTTCATATCTTTTTTGTAATCAGCCATTACTTCCCTTGCCAATATAAAAAAGGCGACAAAAAGTATACCATGCAACCCGCCTACAACGGTAACAGCCATTGGCATATTTGCAAAATATTTTAATGGCATCGCTATACCTAATAATACTAGAAATGATATTCCTTCTGCAAAAGCTACTTTTCTAAACCAACTGAATGTTTTTTTCATTGCTATTTTTTCTAATAAATAAAATACTTTCTAATTCATTGCAAATTAAACATTGACTTAATAATCAATTACCTGTTCTTCAATCATTGTTGGAATTTCTCTCCACTCATATTGCTGGTTTCTCAACTGTGGTTCAAAACCTGCTTCTTTTATAGCATCCTGAATGCTTTTGTAAGTAAACCGGTGCGGTGCACCTGCAGCACTGACAACATTCTCTTCCAGCATAATAGAACCAAAATCATTTGCACCGGCATGTAAGCATATTTCTGCCGTTTGCTTTCCTACGGTCAACCAACTTGCTTGTATGTTTATTACATTAGGAAGCATGATACGGCTTAGGGCAATCATTCTTATATATTCATCGGCCGTTGTTAGATTTTGTACACCACGAATTTTAGCAAGTAATGTATCTACATCCTGAAATGTCCATGGAATAAATGCTAAAAAGCCCTTGGCTGCTGCTGGTTTTCTGCTTTGTACTTCTCTTATTTTTATTAAATGATCAAACCTTTCTTCAATAGTTTCTACGTGGCCAAACATCATGGTAGCAGAAGTAGTAATATTTAATTGATGTGCTTCATGCATTATATCCAGCCATTCCTGTGCGCCGCATTTCCCTTTACTAATTAGTCGTCGTACTCTGTCAGTTAATATTTCTGCACCGGCACCGGGTAATGAATCCATTCCCGCTTCTTTCAATGCCATCAATACTTCTTTATGTGTAATTTTCTCCAGCTTAGTAATATGAGCAATTTCCGGTGGTCCAAGCGTATGTAATTTAATTTGCGGGAATGCTGATTTGATCTGCTTAAAAGTGTCAACATAATATTGTAACCCAAGATCAGGGTGATGCCCCCCCTGTAATAACAACTGATCCCCTCCCCATTTCAATGTTTCTTCAATCTTTTTTCTATACGTGGGCATATCTGTTATATAGGCTTCTGCATGACCAGGGATACGATAAAAATTACAAAACTTACAATTTGCAATACATACATTAGTGGTATTTACATTTCTGTCTATCTGCCAGGTAACTTTACCGTGAGGTACTTGCTTTTTCCTTAATTCATCTGCAATAAACATTAAGTCTGTTAAAGGGGCATGATGATAGAGGTGTACACCCTCCTCAATTGAAAGAAAGTCAAAATTGCTGGCTTTATCGTAGATGTCTTTTAATTGCATTTGGCAAATTTACAACTCAATAACAGAATTTATGTTGAACGGTTTTAAATCAGCAAAATATACTGCTAAATTTAGTAACTGACGGAAAAGGACAAATAACAAAGCTTTGCATCTTTTCGGTGCTTATACTTGTCTTTTAAGTGATTAGATTAATATATGTACAAAAAATGGAGACGTAGACTATGCATTGTAATAATTTCACTATTACATTATGCTCAACTTTTTGGGCAGGAGGAGTTTATTGATCCACCATCCGTAGAAATTGCAACAGTTCCCTTTTTTCAACTAACCGGAGGTATTCTCATTCTTCAGGCTAAACTTTCTACTTTTCCCGATACATTGAATTTTGTACTTGATACTGGAAGTAGTGGAATATCATTAGACTCCACTACGTTGGATTATTTGGGTTTAAAGCCAACACCAACTGATAGAACGATTAGAGGTATTGCCGGTATTCGAAAAGTAAGTTTTTTGTTTAATGAATCATTACATTTCCCAGGTATTACCGTCGATAGTCTTGATTTTCATATCAGTGATTACTCTGCCCTTACGGCTGTATATGGAGAAAGAATCGATGGCATTATTGGTTATTCAATATTAAGCCGCTACATCATAAAAATAGATTATGACAGTATGCGACTTACTTTTTGTACCAATGGAATGACCCGCTATCCCAAAGGCGGATTTATTTTAAATCCAACCTTTAACCGGCTCGTGTCTCAACCTTTAAGGGTAAAAGATAATAAAACTATACACTCCAACTTTTTATTCGACCTTGGTGCTGGATTGTGTATGCTATTTTCTAAAGAGTTTGTAGAAGATAGTAGTTTGATCCATCGAAAAAGAAAGAGATGGGCAAAGGAAGGCGAGGGGCTTGGCGGTAAAGTAGATATGCAGCTTACTGTAATTAAAGAAGTAAAAATCGGTCCATATAAATTTAGAAGAGTACCCGTTTATGTTTTTGATGATGTATACAATGTTACTTCTTATCCATCAATGGGAGGATTGATAGGCAACGACCTCATGCGTCGCTTTAATGTTATCCTGAATTATTATAAAGGCGATATTTATATTTCTCCAAACAAACGATATAAAGAACCTTTTGATTACTCATATTCGGGAATGGAACTTTATTTTATTGATGGAAAAATTATCATTGGTGATATTGCCAGCGGCTCACCAGCTGAAGAAGCAGGTTTAAAAGAAGGGGATCATGTGTTGGCCATCAACAAAAACTTCTCTCAAAATCTGAATCAATATAAAATTGCCCTGCAGATGCCAAATAAAAAAGTAAAAATTGTTTTTCTCAGAAATGGTGTTATTATGGAACTCGAATTTAAAGTAAAGAGTATCATCTGATAAGGATGCTTGAAGAAAAGATTTTTTCCGATAATTTTACCGCTTTCGTTCAATTTTCGCCAAGGCGAATTGATGATGCAATCAATAAATTAATTTAGAAAAATAAGGAATGATACAGTTTGAAAAGTTTACACTTGATAATGGACTTCGGGTTATTGTACATCAGGATCTTTCTACACCGATGGCCGTATTAAATATTATGTATGATGTAGGTGCAAGGGATGAAGATCCTGCAAAAACAGGATTTGCACATTTGTTTGAGCACCTGATGTTCGGTGGTTCGGTGCATATTCCTGACTATGACGAGCCATTGCAAATGGCAGGGGGAGAAAATAATGCATATACAACCAATGATCTTACGAACTACTATATTCAATTGCCAGCAGATAATCTGGAAACAGCATTCTGGTTGGAGAGTGATCGTATGTTATCATTAGCGTTTGATGAAAAAAGTTTGGAAACGCAACGCAAAGTCGTTTGCGAAGAATTTAAAGAACACTACCTCACAAAACCATATGGTGATGTATGGCATAAAATGAGAGAATTGGCCTATACAACTCATCCATATCGATGGATGACGATAGGAAAAGAACTGTCGCATATCGAAAATGCAACACTGGAAGATGTAAAGAATTTTTTCTTTAAACATTATCGTCCTGCCAATGCAGTAATGTGTGTGGCAGGCAATGTAACGGTAGAAAGAGTAAAAGAATTAGCTGAAAAATGGTTTGGTGATATCCCTTCAGGAGAAAAATATAACAGAAACCTGCCACAGGAACCATTACAGCAACAGGAAAGAAGACAAGAAATTATAGCTGATGTACCACTGGATGCATTATACAAAACATGGCATATACCAGCCCGGCTTGATAAAAGATATTATACAATCGACCTGTTGACAGATATATTAGGCGGTGGCGGTTCCTCAAGATTATATCAAAAACTGGTAAAAGAAAAACAACTGTTCAGTAATATTCAGTGTTTTCATTTTGGAAGTACAGAAAACGGATTGCTGGCAATAGACGGGAAACTGGTAAAAGGTGTAAAAATAGAGGAAGCTGAAAAAGCAGTTGAGGAAGTGTTGCAACAAATGAAGAAAGAGGTCATTATGGAAATAGAGTTACAGAAAGTAAAGAATAAAACGGAGAGTATGATTGTGTTTGAAGACATGAGTGTAATGAGCAGAGCCACCAGCCTTGCGTATTATGAACTGCTTGGGGATGCTGCATGGATGAATGATGAATTAAAAAAATATAATACCGTTACTACTCAGGATATTTTGGACGAGAGTAAAAATATCTTTAGCAATGAAAATTGTAATACAATTTACTATCGCTCAAAAAATTAATTATCATAAACGAAAGGTATAATGATGTTAGACAGGAAAACGCTTCCCAAAATAGTCGATGCAGTAGATTTTAATTTAAGCCTTAAACCCTATCAAAAATTTGTGTTGGATAATGGTGTGGAAGTATATGCTGTAAATGCTGGCGCAGAAGAAGTGATGCAAATTGAATGGGTTTTTAATGCCGGTAATGCACAGGAAGAAAAGAACCTGATAGCAGCTACTACCAATTTTTTATTGCGTAATGGTACTTCCACAAAAACTGCTTTTCAAATCAATGAGCATTTTGATTATTACGGTTCCTATATCAACAGGGCTTGTTACAATGAAACAGCTACCATTTCATTGCATTCACTTACCCGGCATATCAACGAGTTATTACCGGTAGTAAGAGAGTTGATTACAGATTCAATTTTGCCGGCTGAAGAGCTTTCTATTTATCAGCAGAACATGAAACAAAAGCTGAAAGTAAGTTTAAAGAAAAGTGATTTTGTTGCAGGAAGATTGATAGATGTAAGTTTATATGGCGAACAACATCCTTATGGAAAATATAGTAACGAAAAAGATTTTGATGCTTTACAAAGAGATGAGCTGATTGGTTTTTACAAAAAATATTATCAGCAAGGAAAGTTGATAATGTTTATTGCCGGAAAGTTGCCGTCCAATATAGAGCAACTATTAAATTCAAATTTTGGTGATTTACCGTTTGAAAATATTGCTGTAAAAACCGCTTTGCCTTCTCCTTCAACAGAAAAAAAAGTACGGGTCACTAATGATCCGGATGGGGCGCAAGGTTCTATTCGGATAGCCCGGCCTTTTCCAAACAGGCATCATCCTGATTTTATAAAGACACAGGTGTTGAATGTTTTATTTGGAGGTTTTTTTGGCTCTCGCCTGATGAGTAATATTCGGGAGGACAAAGGATTTACGTATGGCATTCATAGTTATCTCCTCAATCATGTACAACAATCAGGATGGATGATAAGTACAGAAGCGGGAAAAGATGTGTGTGAAGCCACCATTACAGAAGTATATAAAGAAATGCAACGGTTACGGGAAGAACCGATAGATCCAAATGAATTAATGCTTGTTCGAAACTATATGATGGGCGGACTATTGGGTGATCTGGATGGTCCTTTTCATATTATTGCCCGTTGGAAAAATATTATTCTCAATGAACTTGATGAGAAATATTTCAACGATTCAATCAAAACAATAAAAACTGTTTCAGCAGAAGAATTACAAATGCTGGCAAATAAATATCTGCAACCGGATGATTTTTATGAATTGGTCGTTGTATAAGTTAGAACCGCTCAGAAGAGTATCCTGCTTATTTTATTACCATTTTGTATCGCTTTGCCTGTTCTTTAATGATTTTTTCTACTTCTGATTCAAGGGAAGCTTCTTTAGTATTTTCGGCTGCTGCTTTTGCTTTTTCGGTAGTAATATATTGTTGCCGCTGAATACTAATTGTAGCAATTTCTTTTTGTATTGCATTCCGGCTATTTTGCTTTGCTGTTACAATCTTTTTTATTTCAGCACGGCTTTTATTTTGTAAGCTATCAGGCAGCGTTTTCAGGTCTACTTTAGCTATAAAACTACTGTCAGCTTTAACAGCATCCAGCAAATCCCAGGTTGCATTATTATATAATTGAGCATTCCCTTTTACAGCTGTTCTTTTAGCAGCCACTTCTTTACTCATCGCTGCATTGCTTGCATCTAAAACTTGTTGGCGGGCATAATTTTCTTTTCCTTTTGATCCAAAATAGAGATAGGTGTCGTTTAATTTATTATTCAGCACATACAAAGTAGTATCATAAGGTGTAGGAATATCTATTTCTTTAGCATTTTGATTGATATTGGTAAAACTGCCATCACCACATTCGCCGCCAAGGTTCCAATGCTCTTTAATTCCTTGTAACCGATCACCACAATAAATAGTATTTACAATTACTCCTTTAGTTTTTGCTAAATCACAAGCTTTGGTATATAATACATTGCCTTGCAGAAAATCTTCGTTACCGGCAATAAAGATCACTTTATAACTATTGGGAGAACTATCCCAGGTTAATTCATTTAGCGAAGTAAAAATTACATGACCACAATATTCACTTCCACCCTGTGTTTTAAGGTTAAACAAGTCCTGTGATAATTTGTCCAGATCAGATGTAAAAGGAGATATCTGTTTTACATAACCATCTTTTACATTATTAGAACTTCTTCCATATTCATACAGAGCAATTTCAATACCTGGTGCTATTCCATCACATTTAGCTTTACCCATTACACTTACCATATTCCAAAGCTGTGCTTTTGCTTGGTCAATCAGTCCATCCATACTATTACTGACATCCAGGAGGATTGCGGCTTGTATTTTTGGGGCTTTTGTATACTTTGTAATGGCCAATTCAGTGGAAGCTTCTCTTTTAGTAAAGGCATAGCTTGTAATAAGTACTATTGCAGAAAGGGCAATTATTGCTGTTTTAAGAAATTGATTCATATTATGTGGTTTCGTCTAAGATGCAAATAATATTATTTTACACAGCATCAAATATGTTTTTTGTAATTGTATTAACATTATATAAGCCACTAGCAGTTAATTTAATAGGTTTGCACTATGATTTTCGATAGAAAAGAAATACCTGATACAGAACTCACCCATTTTTACAAAAGCCTTCTTTGGCCCCGTATGATAGAAGAGAAAATGCTGGTGTTGTTACGTCAGGGGAAAATATCTAAATGGTTTAGTGGTATCGGACAAGAAGCAATTGCAGTAGGCGCAACAATGGCGATGCAGGAAGATGAGTGGATCATGCCGTTGCATAGAAATCTGGGTGTGTTTACAACCCGAAATATGCCGTTGCACAAATTGTTCAAACAATGGCAGGGTGCACAAGATGGCTATAGCAAAGGGAGAGAAAGAAGTTTTCATTTTGGCAATGCAGCACATCATATCTGTGGCATGATATCGCATCTGGGTCCGCAGTTAGCTATTGCAGATGGTGTAGCATTGGCCTATAAACTTCGTAAAGAAAAGAAAGTTTCATTAGCGTTTACTGGTGATGGTGGTACCAGCGAAGGTGATTTTCATGAAGCGTTGAATACAGCGGCGGTATGGGATCTGCCGGTTATATTTTTAATTGAGAATAATGGGTATGGATTAAGTACGCCTGTTAATGAGCAATACCGATGTATCAATCTGGTAGATAAAGCCAAAGGCTATGGCATGGAAGGGGTAAGAATTGATGGAAATAATTTACTGGAAGTGTATGATACGATTAAAGGTGTACGGGAATATTGTATCAACAATCAAAAGCCCTATCTCATCGAATGCATGACATTTCGGATGAGAGGACATGAAGAAGCCAGTGGTACAAAATATGTTCCGCCTGATCTGTTCAAGCTTTGGGAAATGAAAGACCCTATTAAAAATTATGAAAACTATTTGATAGAAATTAATGTATTGAACGAAAATGCAATTGCCGAAATAAAACAATCGTTCAAAGAAAAAATAGAAAGTGAATTAGCGATTGGATTTGATTCGAAACCGATAGTAGTGGATACGGAAGTGGAGATGGAAGATGTTTACTGCCCACCCAAACCCTCCCGAAGGGAGGGCTTTCCATCAGCACAGCCCAGGCTTATCGACAACGCTGCTATAAATAGTGAAATTCAAATGGCTGGTTTGAGCGATGCTGAATCCCCCCTTCGGGGGGCGGGGGGGCTTCGACTCATAGATGCTATTAAAGAAGGTCTTCATCAATCCATGCAAAAGCACCCGAACCTTATTTTAATGGGGCAGGATATTGCAGAGTATGGAGGAGCATTTAAAATAACAGAAGGATTTGTAGAGGAGTTTGGAAAAGCAAGAGTAAGGAATACGCCGCTCTGTGAAAGTGCAATCGTTGGTGCAGCATTAGGTTTATCGCTGGAAGGATATAAGAGCATGATGGAAATGCAGTTTGCAGATTTTGCAACGGTAGGTTTCAATCAGATCATTAATAATCTGGCAAAGATCCATTATCGCTGGGGGCAAAATGCTGATGTGGTAATTCGTATGCCAACAGGCGGTGGTGTAGGTGCTGGTCCTTTTCATAGCCAGAGCAATGAAGCCTGGTTTGTAAAAACTCCGGGACTGAAGGTTGTTTATCCAAGTACACCGATGGATGCAAAGGGATTGATGATTGCTGCCATCAATGACCCCAATCCTGTTTTGTTTTTTGAACATAAAGCATTGTATCGTTCTGTAAGTGGCGAAGTGCCTACCGAATATTATGAAATAGAAATAGGAAAAGCAAGGCATGTAAGAGAAGGTGATGAAGTTTCCATTATTACCTATGGTGCGGGAGTACATTGGGCAGAAGACTATGCCGCGGAGCATCCTGAAATTTCAATAGATATACTTGACTTGCGGACTCTATTACCTTTAGATTATTTTGCCATCCGTGAAGCAGTACAAAGAACGGGTCGTGTTATCATTTTACATGAAGACACATTGATAGGTGGTATAGGTGGCGAAATTGCTGCCTGGATAGCCGAAAATTGTTTTGGTTTATTGGATGCTCCTGTGCTTCGTTGTGCTTCGCTGGATACACCTATTCCATTTAATTTAGCGTTGGAACAAAATTTTATGGCAAAGGGAAGACTCCATGAAACCATTGATAAATTATTGTCATATTAAAAAAAGAAGCTATCAATTTTGATAGCTTCTTTTTTAATGAAAAGGAATGGTGGATTATTGTTTAATCAGCTTCACTACTTTTCTGTTTTTACCTTGTGTAATTTCAGCAATATAAACACCACTGATATAGCGACTTCCAAAACTGAATAACTGACCCGGTTGCAAGGTTTGATTGACATCGAGTATGCGGCCATTAACATCCAAAATTCGGATAGTTATTTTTTCAGCAACATTGCTAAATGTCTGCAATGTAAATTGATCGGTGGTTGGGTTATTATATACTTTTACATTAAACGATTCAATTTCTGGAACAGCTGGTGTTTTAATTTCACTTACAACATTTCTCGTTAATAAAGGTGAGTTTATTATTAGTGAATAACACTCATATGATAAACCACCCGTAATATTTATATAATACGTAGCCCCACTGGTCAGATTATATTCTTTAGTTGTGGATGTTGTATTTACCGGAATAATTGCAGGCGCATTATTAGTAGATGGATAAAGATTTAATACAAAACCAGCTGATGGGTGAGTAAGCATAATTATATGATTGCCTCCCGTAGTGGTTGTAAACTTAAACCAATCCACATCATTAGCCGTAGCGATTCTTGCATTAATTAAAGAACCGATATTAACTGGTTTCGCCTGGTTTTTACTGTTGTTATTTTCATATTCATCCGTGCCATTATCGGTGATGGCAACGGCTGCAGATTTAGTACAACCATTGGCATCTTTTACCCATACGGTATAAGTACCTGCATAAAGTCCACCAAAAATATTATTGCTGGCATAGTTCACGCTATTAATACTATAGGTATACGGACTTGTTCCGCCCGATCCTGAAACTGTTATCATTCCAAGACTATTACAACCTGCTACGTTAGATTTTGAAGTTGAAATATTCACTGCAGTAGCTGGCTGAGTAATGGTAAATGATGCTGATTTGGTACATCCATTACCCAGATCAGTTATTGTGAGGGTGTAGTTACCAACGCCCAGGTTAGTACGGTCTTTTGTGGTGGTACCGCTATTCCATAAGTAACTGAAGCCAGTACCAGAGCCACCTGATATGGTATTGATGATGGATCCATTGGTTTCACCTTTACACAATATATTGGTTACAACTGAATTCAATACAATTTCCGGTGCAGTGGGTACAAATACATTCAAGGTTTTCACACATCCCTTACTGTCTGTAACAGTAAGTATATAATTACCAGTGGCCAGGTTACTGATATTACTGCTGCTGGCTGTGAAAGCGTTAGGCCCTGCCCAGCTATAACTAAATGTGGGTGATCCACCGCTTACACTGGTGTTGATAGAACCACTGGAAGCTCCGAAGCAGGTAGGTTGCATGCTGTTAAGTGTAATTACCAGAGCGGCCGGTTCTGAAATGATTTTTGTATTGAAACCGGTGCAGCCGTTAAAATCTTTTACAGTTACAGTATATGTTCCTGCGGCCAGGTTGCTGAAGGTACTGTTGCTTTGGAAGTTAATTCCATCCAGGCTGTAAGTGAACGGCGCCACTCCATTGGCATTGGTAACCGTAAGGCTACCCGTGGCAGTACCGAAGCAAGCAGCATTGGTAACGGAAACGGATGGGTTAAAAGCCTGGTTGCCCGTTACGGTTACACTTGCTTCTGCTGTACATCCATTTTGATCGGTTACAGTAACCGTGTAGGTACCGGCAGGAATACTGGAGATGGATGTTGTTGTAGCTCCATTACTCCACAGGTAAGTATAGCTACCTGTGCCGCCGGTAGCGGAAACAGTAGCGCTGTTAACACAACCAGTTGAAACGCCTGTTGCAGTAGCTATAAGTTGTGTTGGTTGTGTAACTATATAAGCAGAAGTCGCAGTACATCCATTGGCATCTGTTACTGTAGCTGTATAAGTGCCAGCTACGAGATTACTGATAGCCTCAGTAGAAGCACCATTACTCCAACTATACGTATAAGGAACTGTTCCACCAGTTATTACCACTGTTGCTGTACCAATATTGCCGCCAAAGCAAATGTTGTTTGTACCATTTGCAGTAGCAGTCAATAATTCTGGTTCATTGATATTCACTTCAAGAGTGGCTGTAGAACCATTGGCATCGGTAACCACAACTGTATAGTTACCGGGTTGCAGGTTGCTCAGATCTTCATTGCTGGATGTGAATGCGGGATCCTGATCTTTGGTCCACACAAATGTATAAGGTGTTGAACCACCAGTTACTGTAATATTGATAGCTCCGTTATTGGCGCCAAAGCATGAGATATTTGTTTTGGAAGTGAGGTTTACAACCGGTATGGTACCATTGCAAGAACCAGGAACAGGTTGAAAGCCAGTAGCAATTAAATCATTATCGGTTCCATTATTTAACCATGGAGTGTAATTAACAGTAGCTGCTGTTATTTTAGTTACCACATTCTGTGCTGCAGCAGTGCCATACCAGTTGCAGGTGGCGTTTACAGATTGCCCGGTATTACCATTGTTTATTGAAATTAAATCATTGGTAAAACTGTTATTGTTGATATTAACGGTAACACCCGCCGGTAAATTTCCAAACAGTCCGCCATTTTGAATAGCTATAGATGTAGGGAAGCCGGAAATTTTATTATTTCTAAATTCATAAACTGCATCTGGTAATAATCCAGAATTCAAAGTGCCTATACCGTTCTTATTATTTGTGCCGTAGTTGGTTCCGGTAAAATTGATATCGTTGTTTTCTACTACAGCTTTTCGGCTATTGGTTAGAAAACGGACGCCTGATACATACAAATCCGGATTGGCCTGCGAACTGAAATCGCCGGAAATATTCAACACGTTATTCCGAACATACACTTCTGTATTTAGAGAAGCAATATCAACCGTTGGCGCAATTAAAGCCTGTGGCAGAAAAGCCGATCCTGTTCCATTGGCACTAACGGTGTTTCTTTCAATCCGGGCAATATTTGGAGAACTTAAATCTGTTCCTCCCGATTT
>JAHEMM010000035.1 GCA_024643655.1 Chitinophagaceae bacterium
AAAAGTTCTTTACAGAGGGTTACTCTTAAGAATTTTCTAATGCATGCTGCTAAGTTTACAACTCTATTGTTGCGGGGGAGGGAATTCAATTTTTTACAAATTCCACTCTTCTGTTATTAGCTCTTCCTTTTTCGGTTGAATTATCATCAGTCGGTTCTGATTCACCTTTACCCAACGTTGAAATCCGGCTTTCTTCAATTTGAAATTGATTAATGAGTGCCTGCTTTACAGCCAGGGCTCTACTTTCAGATAGTTGCATATTAAAACTTTCTTCTCCCTGTGCATCAGTGTGTCCTATTATCTGCATATTCACATCCGGGTTCTCTTTTAAATAAATAGCTACTGATTTTATTATTGCAAATGACTCTGGCTTTATATCTGCTTTGCCGGTATTGAAATAGATACCAGTTGTGCTGAAGCGGCCACTTTCTAAAAGTGTAGATCGCATATCTTCTGCAGCTTCAGCAAGTTTAATATTTGATAGTAGCACTACATGCTCCTTTTCGGGATTAATACCATATGTTTCAAATAAAAGGAAACGTCCCATGTTGCCAACAAGCAGGGTTGGGTTGTCTATTACTTTATCCTCATTCATCCACACCCGTAATCTTTTTTTATTAACAGCAATGGAGAAATGTACTTTTTCATCTGGTATAAACCTCCGGTTAAGGTTTGTTTGCATTCGTTGTGTTTTTTCTGCACCGGTATTTCCTACAGACATCGTGTGGCTTGAGCTCATGCCAATACTAAAATGACCGTGTCCACCAGCTGCGCCTGATGCATAACTTTTTTTATTCAAAAAATTTAGAACCAGCGATGTTGCAGAATTATTTTTAGCTAAACCATTAGTTACAATATCAAATTCCAGTGTATAGTTTTCCGGCAGCTCTCCTGTCAATGGAAAATACCCATTACGGCCTGAAACGGAGAACCAATTACCTTCAAATAGTGAATTAGTGACGACTTCTCCGCTACCGTTTGTTTCCCAATTGAGAGGGAAATCTCCTAACTTGTCTTTTGCAAAATCATCATAAAAAATAATTTTATTACCTGGCTCAAAGGTGAACTTGGTATAAAGCCCAAACCCTATCCCTTCAGTTGTTGAATCTGACGAATTAGAATCAACTACTGTACTAGTTTCTGTCTGAACAGGACTTTCATTTTCTTTGTCAATATGTTGCGGATCATTTTCCTTTACTTCCTTTTTTTTGAAAAGGGAATCAATTTCACTAAATCCTTTATCAACTCCTTTTGTTGTTGTTTCATCAACTTTTTGATTTGCCTTTGCTTTAGTTTTTTCTTTTATCTGTCTTAAAATTTTTCTTTGACTAATGGCATCGTTGCTGCATATCATGGAAAAAAATACTAGACAGGCTGTAATTGTTTTTACTCTTTTCATATTCATGTTTTTATCTGGTTGTAGAATAAATCAGTTCGTAGGATACGATGTTCAGATTATCTAATGAAGGGTGATGGATAAGTTTATTTCAGAAAGTACAAGAAAGAAAGTGTGTTACAATAAAATAAAGATACAAAAGATGAATCTTTTTTGTAATGAAAATCAATGGTGACTAATAGATGCTTAAGAAGCAATGTATTAAAAGCAGTAAATTCCTATGAATGAAGCTTATTCTTCCTCTTCTTTATATAACATTTCTGGAGGAAGCCCTTTTAAATAACGATCATAAGCTTTCTTGATGTACAATTGAAATTCATATTCTCCGGCATATTGAGTAAATAAAAAAGGAGGTTTGTAAATCCGCATAAAACTATCTAATGCATTCCCGGTTAGTTTTGTAAGTCGTCGTACCAATGCTTTATTAAAACGATGTGCTACAAAATTATCCTGCTCTTCCAATAATAATCTTCTTTGAAAAGAAGCGATACTTCTGTTTCGTTTGAAACGAAATACATTAATAATTTCATCAAGGTCAAACCCAACCCCAGCACCAAAGGAGGAAGTACTGGTTTTTAGTCCCGGCTTTTGGTAGTTGAAAATTTTGGCATAATCAGTTCTGTTTTGAATAGAATCTTGCTTGTAATTTTTAAGTTTTAGTTTAACTTCTTTCATTACAGGTACGCTTATCTGTATTGAAATATCAAAACTCATTGGGTTGGCTATTTTTAGCACAGGATATTTAATAGTTGGTTTATTGAGGTAACTAAACCAGATAGAATCTTTTTCTGACACTTCAATACTATACTTTCCATCACTGTTAGTTACAACTCCTCTGCCAGAAGTACTAAGCACGGTAACAGCATCCATTGTAAATAATCGGGAACTATCATAAACAGTTCCATTGATCTTGAATAATTGGGCATTGCCTGAAAGAGATGCTCCCAGAAAAACAGTGATAGTAAGAATTAATATGTAGAATTTTTGCAGTTGCAATATTTTATAATTGACGCAAGTAACAAAAGAAAATGCAAAAAGAAAGGTAAAGTAAGCAGAGCCGGAAATATTATAAATTCAAATGAGTCAGAACGATCAAACTATTATAGAAAGTAATCGATAAAAACTAAATAGTACTTCTTTAATAAATATGACCAGCCCGGCTACTCGGCCAATAACTCTTCTATTATAATAGGATAATGTTCGTGTTCAAGTTCTTGCACCCTTTTGGCTAATGAAATGGAACTGTCATCTTTAAGTACATGGCAGGTTGCCTGAAAAATTATATTGCCATGGTCGTACTGTTCATCTACATAATGAATGGTTATGCCAGTTTCTTTTTCTTTATTATCAATTACTGCCTGATGTACATTTAGACCATACATTCCTTTGCCGCCATATTTAGGTAATAAAGCAGGATGTATATTGATAATTCTTCCGGTATATGCATTGATTAATGCAACAGGAATTTTCCATAAAAAGCCAGCAAGAATAATGAATTCAATTCCCAAATCTTTCAATTCGTTGACGTAAGCGTTGCCCCGAAAAAATATTTCTTTATTAATAATAAGTGTTGGAATGTTATAGTGGCTGGCAATTTTTAAAACACCAGCATCATCTTTATTACTTACCACTAATGCAACTTCAATATTGTTATTATTGCTTAACTTTTCAATAATGGTGGCAGCATTACTACCTGCACCAGAAGCAAAAATGGCTATCTTTTTCACCGGACAAATATACTAATCATGCAATCGTAATTAATAGCAAACCATGATAAAAGGACTTTACGAAACACATATTAACGTAAGCAATCTCGAAACTGCAATCAATTTTTATAAAAATGTATTGGGACTATTTCATTGTCATACCGAAGAAAAAAGAAGGGTCGCTTTTTTCTGGATTGGGCAATCTAAAGAGTATATGCTTGGTATTTGGGAAAAACCGGTTGGTGAATTAGAAAAAAGACATTTTGCTTTTCGCTGTGACACAGAAGATATAGTTAATAGATCAGTTTCTTTTTTGAAAGAAAAAAATCTGCAACCCTATAATTTTTTAAAAGATGAAACTGAAAGACCAATGGTTTTTGCCTGGATGCCGGCTATTGCTATTTATTTTAATGATCCCGATGGAAACGTTTTGGAATTTATTGCGGTTCTTGAAGGTAAAGCAAGGCCAGAGCTTGGAGTAATTTCTTATGAAGAGTGGTTGGCGGTTAATAGACACTAGTATAAAAATTCAATTGCCCAATTGCGACTTCCGGTTATTGCCCCTTAGTTCTTTACAATGCCCATTTTTATGCCAATCTTCCTAATGTAATTTGAAAAAAAGCGAAATTGACCAAAAGGAAAACTAACCAACAATACAGCCAAAGGCCAGATTATTGTAATGAGTAATATATACAGTATTGCCCAAAGCCAATCCTGATTTATGGATAAAGCATTCATAACTTTTTTACCGATAAAACCAGTAAAGCTACCGCCAATAGCGAATGTGCAAAGGATTAATGCCAATTGCAATCCGCTTACTTTCCATTTTTTTTGTAACCCTTCGAACATTTATAAATTAATGAGGCGCAAAAATGCGGAAAAAAAGAGCAACCCGAACTTGTTTCAGCTAGTTCTTTTGAGATGTCCCCAAAATCGGGAGATTGTTGACGAATTTGTGACAAATCAATTTAGCGTTTGCATAAAAAAGCTGTTTAATCGGCTGAAACCCTTACTGGCAGCGGCTTAAAAAAAAGTTAAACTGGTTGTGGATTTGTTAAGTTCCTGACTTATTTTTGCGGCTGAAAAACGGATTTTATCCACATTTTTTTAGAATCAAATGCGACTATGATTCCTTCATTATCACTCGGAAAAAGGCTAGCCTCTCTACTATTTACATTTTTTGTTTTTTCAACTATAAATAATGTTTCGGCACAGGATATTGCAGCAGGAAAAGCATTATTCATGGGGAAGTGTGCCAGTTGCCATCAGGTATTGAAAAAAGGCACTGGTCCTGCATTAGCTGGTTTAGAAGAACGCCACAAGTGGGCAGATCACAATGAACTACTTGCTTGGATTAATAACCCGGCTGCATATATGGCTAAAGATCCTTATACTCAAGGACTTAAAGCAGAATATGGCTCCATGATGACTGCTTTTGGTGACATAACTCTTGCTCAGGTAGGAGATATCGTTGCCTATATTAATGATGCTGCTGTGGTAAAAGCTCCAAAAGAAGGACCTGTAGGTGAAGGTGCGCCAAAAACAAGTTCAAATGCTGTCATTTTCGGTGTTATTTCGCTGATTTTAGCAATTATTGCTCTTATTTTAATGCAGGTAAACAGTAATCTGAAAAAAATGTCGGATGATGCTGAAGGTATCAGCCGCCCTGATCCGGTTCCTGTTTACAAGAACAAAGTATATATCGCCATGTTTGCTTTATTGTGCTTTGCAGTGGCTGGTTATTTCTTTAGTAAGGCGGCTATTGGACTTGGTCGTCAAAAAGATTATGAACCGGTTCAGCCAATTTACTACTCACATAAGGTACATGCTGGAATCAACCAGATTAGCTGTTTGTATTGTCATGGCAATGCATGGGAAAGTAAACATGCAGCTATACCATCAGTAAATGTTTGTATGAACTGTCATAAGGCAATTGGTGAATATGCCAAAGGGCCAAAATTGTATGATAAAGAAGGTAAAGAAATAGACGGGACTGCTGAGATAGCTAAATTGTATAAATATGCAGGGTTTGATCCAAACAAACCAACTGAATGGGATCCATCAAAAGCAAAACCAATTGAATGGATCAAGATTCATAACCTTCCTGACCATGTTTATTTTAATCATTCACAGCACATCAGAGCTGGTAAAGTACAGTGTCAGAGCTGTCATGGTGAAATAACTGCCATGGATGAAGTAAAACAAGTTGCTGATTTAAGTATGGGATGGTGTATTAACTGTCACAGAGAAACAAAAATTGATTTTAACTATAGCGATAGTACCGGTAATAAATTTTATAGCATTTATGAAAGGTTTCATAATGATATTAAAAACCACAAAATGGATAGTGTAACGGTGAAGGACATTGGTGGTTTGGAATGTCAGAAATGTCACTATTAAACCCCCTGTCCCCCTAGAGGGGAACTTAGGAACAGATAGTTTATTGTTATAATAGGATTGAAAGAATATTTTTTTAACCAACTGCGGATTCAGATAATGTGAGGAAAGATAGAGTGTATAAAATCCGGAGTATAAAAGTCCCTTTAGGGATTTAGGGTAATATGAGTCAAAACAAATACTGGCAAAGTTTCGGAGAAGTGAACGACCCGGAGAATCTTAAAAACCTCTCTCAGGATGAGTTTCAGGAAGAATTACCTTTCGAAGGCTTTGATGATAAGGGCTTGATAGATGCCAAAGCTCCAAGGAGAGATTTCTTAAAGTATCTCGGATTCAGCACAGCTGCTGCAACATTAGCAGCCAGTTGTAAAATTCCGGTGAAGAAAGCAATTCCTTATGCTAACAAGCCAGAAAACCTGATTCCTGGTGAAGCAAAGTTTTATGCAACTACGTATGTGCAGGATGGTGATGTAGTACCGGTTTTGGCGAAAGTAAGAGATGGTCGTCCAATAAAAATTGAAGGAAACGTTTTAGCGAATAGTACGTATGCGAATGGTGGTACTTCTGCCAGAACGCAGGCATCAGTACTTGATCTGTACGATATGTACCGTGCAAAATTTCCTTTACATAAAGTAAAAGATAAGTTTGAAGAAGTGCCAACTTTCGAGCAGTTTGATAAATTGGTTGGTGATGCTATGGCAACTGCAGGAGGATCTACTGTATTATTGACGTCTACAATTGTTTCTCCATCTACAAAAGAAATCATTGTAAAGTTTCCAAACTTAAAGCATGTACAATACGATGCTGTTTCTTACAGTGGAATGTTATTAGCCAATGAAGCTAGCGGATTTGGTAAAAAAATTCCTTCTTATAAATTTGATGCAGCTAAAGTAATTGTAAGTCTTGGAGCAGATTTCTTAGGAACATGGCTAAGCCCTGTTGAATTTGCTAAAGGGTATGCCAAAGGAAGAAAGATTGATGAGAAGAATCCTTCTATGAATAAGCATTATCATTTTGAAGGTCATTTAAGTATGACAGGTTCAAATGCTGATGAACGTTTTACTCATCGTCCTTCTGAAACGGGTGCTGTTGCTGTTGCTTTATTAGCAGAATTAGGTGGTGCAGTTGCTCCTTCAATTGGGGATGCAAAACTTGCAGCAGGGATCAAGAAAGTGGCTGCTGATCTTAAAGCACATAACGGAGAAGCATTGGTTGTAAGTGGAAGCAACGATAAGAATGTACAGATAATTGTAAATGCAATTAATAGTGCTATAGGTGCTTATGGAACTACGATTGACTGGTCTCGTCCTGTTAATTATCGTCAGGGTATCGATAGTGAATTTGCACAGTTGGTTTCCGATATGGAAGCTGGAAGTGTTGGCACATTAATGATACACGGTGCAAATCCTGCCTACAATTTTTATGATGCAGACAAATTCAAAGCAGCAATAAAGAAAGTAAAACTCACAGTTTCTTTCACTGAAAAAATGGATGAAACGACTGAGTTGTGTGAATATATTATTCCCAATCATCATTATTTAGAAAGCTGGGGAGATGCAGAGCCAAAAGCTGGTATTGTAAGCTTCCAACAGCCAACAATTTATCCATTATTTAAAACCCGTCCATATCAAACTTCATTATTGAAATGGGCTGGTGATACTAAAGACTACGAAACGTATTTTAAAGAATACTGGACTGGTAAATTAGGAGGAGAAGATGCTTTCAATACTGCATTACAAAATGGAGTTGTTGAAAATGCTGCAACTGGTAGTGCCGCTTATAGTGGTGGAGCAACTGCAGCTGCAGAAGCAGCAATTGCAGGGTATAAAAAAGGTACAGGAACTGAAGTAGTGTTATATGAAAAAGTATCCATTGGTACAGGTGCACAAGCCGGCAACCCATGGTTACAGGAACTACCCGATCCGGTTACTAAAGCAACCTGGGACAATTATGCATTAATCTCAATGGCTAAAGCCAAAGAGTTAGGCATTAAATTAAATACAGATTACGAATATTATCCTGGTAAGCCTGTTATTAAAGTAAAAGTTGGTAAAGTTGAAAAAGAATTACCAATCCTTGTTTTACCGGGTATGAATGCTGATACTATTGCGATTGCAGTGGGATATGGCAGAAATGAAGCGTTAGGTAAAACTGCAGCAGGAGTTGGTGTAAACGCATATCCGTTAGCATCTTTTAATGGAACTACAGTTGATAATTATGTAACAGGAGCAACTACAGAGAATCTTAACAAGAAACATAAGATTGCTCAAACACAGATACATAACTCTTATGAAGACAGAGAAGAAGTAGTAAGAGAAACGACTTTGGCTACTTTTAAAAAGCATCCGAATGTTATTCCAGAATGGAGAAATCATTTGAAAGAAGCTTTTTATAAAAATGCGAATAACGATTTCCGTCAGGCCACTTTATATCCGCAACATGATCAGCCGGGTATTAAATGGGGCATGAGCATTGACATGAATTCCTGTAACGGATGTAATGCCTGTGTTGTAGCTTGTCATGCAGAGAATAACGTTCCTGTTGTTGGTAAAAGTGAAGTGTTGCGTTACCATGATATGCACTGGTTACGCATTGATCGATATTTTATTAGCGATAAAGAAAATCCGGATGAATTAAAAGGTGTTGTATTCCAACCGATGATGTGTCAGCATTGCGATAATGCACCATGTGAGAATGTTTGTCCGGTTGCTGCTACTAACCACAGTGCAGAAGGATTGAATCAAATGACGTATAACCGTTGTATCGGTACAAGATATTGCGCCAATAACTGTCCGTTTAAAGTGCGGAGATTTAACTGGGCTGATTATACTGGTGCAGATAGTTTCCCTGATAATCAAGATCAGAGTATAGTTGGTAAACTGGATGATGTTATATTCCAGATGAATGACGACCTGACAAGAATGGTATTGAATCCAGATGTTACGGTTCGTTCAAGAGGTGTAATTGAGAAATGTTCTTTCTGTGTTCAGAAATTACAGGCAGCTAAATTGGGAGCTAAAAAAGAAAATAGGATTTTGAATGATGGCGATGCTAAAACGGCTTGTCAGACAGCTTGTCCTACGGATGCAATTGTTTTCGGAAACTCGCATGATAAAGAAAGTGCAATTAGTAAAGTAAGAATAGAAAATGAGCAGAGAGGTTTTTATGTATTGGAACAATTGCATGTGTTGCCAAATGTAACTTATCTGGCAAAAGTGAGAAACACAGATGAGATTATAGAAACAGAACATCACGAAGAGGAAGAGCATAAAGAAACTGAACATAAAGAGGGTGGTGCAGAACATAAAGTTGATAGCACATTGCCTTCAGCAACAAAAGCAGAAGAAGCACATTAAATTATTTGTCCGAAGGACTCATAAGAGGAATTTATTTTTTGGAATTTTTATAATTAATTATGTCATTACTCAGGTACGAATCACAGGTAAGACCAGCATTGGTTGAGGGCGGCAAAGATTACCATCAGGTAACCGAAGACATCTGTCGTCCAGTGGAAGCCAAACCTTCCAAACTATGGTGGATAGGATTTATTATTTCAGTTTGTCTGTTGATTTTTGGAATTATTTCTGTGACAATGGAAGTAATGTATGGAGTGGGCCAGTGGAATCTGAATAAAACAATCGGATGGGGATGGGATATCACCAACTTCGTTTGGTGGGTAGGTATTGGTCACGCCGGAACATTAATTTCTGCTATCTTATTGCTATTCCGTCAGGGATGGAGAACAGGTGTAAACCGTGCAGCTGAAGCGATGACGATCTTTGCGGTTATGTGTGCTGGTCAGTTCCCAATTTGGCACATGGGTAGAGTATGGAATGCCTTCTTTGTATTACCTTATCCAAACACAAGAGGTCCTTTATGGGTGAACTTTAACTCACCATTACTTTGGGATGTATTTGCGATATCAACTTATTTCACTGTTTCCTTATTATTCTGGTATTCTGGTTTATTGCCAGACTTAGCTACATTGCGAGACAGAGCCAAGAAGAAATGGAGAAAAATGTTTTACGGAGTGGCAGCATTTGGCTGGACAGGTAGTACCAAACACTGGCAGCGGCATGAAGCACTTTCATTAGTGTTAGCAGGTTTAAGTACGCCACTTGTACTTTCTGTACACACTATTGTATCGTTTGACTTCGCCACTTCAGTAGTTCCGGGTTGGCATACAACTATCTTCCCTCCTTATTTCGTTGCAGGTGCCATCTTTTCTGGATTTGCAATGGTGCAAACACTATTGGTAGTTACAAGAAAAGTATTAGGATTAGAGGAATACATCACTATTGAGCACATCAATGTGATGAATAAAGTAATTGTATTAACAGGTTCAATTGTAGGTATCGCCTATTTGACAGAGTTATTCATGGCATGGTATTCAGCAGTTGATTATGAGAACTTTGCCTTCTTTGAAAACAGATTAAATCTGAATAGCCCTTATGGATGGAGTTACTGGATCATGATGGGATGTAACGTATTATCGCCACAAATTTTCTGGTTTAAGAAAATGAGAACGAATCTGGTAGTTACATTCTTTATGTCAATATTGGTAAACATCGGTATGTGGTTCGAACGTTTTGTGATCATTGTTACCTCAGTATACAGAGATTATTTACCCAGTGCATGGAGTACTTATTATACACCAACCATTTGGGAAATAGGTTTCTATATGGGCACATTCGGTCTATTCTTTACTTGTTACTTCTTATTCTCTAAATTCTTCCCGGTTATTGCGATTGCGGAGATCAAACATATATTGAAAAGAAGCGGTGAGAATTATAAAGAGAAAATGGATGTGGTTGAGAAAGAATCATTGGATGGATTTGCACAGGAACAAACAGGAGATCATCATTAGTAAAATAAAAACAAGCTGTTAGCTGCGAGCTATGAGCTGGTTAATTAAAATAAGACGATAAAGATTTTAGGGTTCCTACTCGCAGCTTGGAACGCTTAGCTAAAAGCTAAACAATGGCGGTTAAAAAATTTATAACAGGTAGTTTTTACGATGAGGAGGTTTTATTTCCTGCCGTAAAGAAAGTACGCAGAGCCGGATATAAGATCCATGATGTGTTTACTCCATTTCCTATTCATGGATTGGATAAAGCCATGGGATTAAGAGACACCAGTTTGCATACTGCGGGATTTATATACGGTATTACTGGTACTGCAACAGCAGTAGGGTTTATTACCTGGGCTTTGACAGTTGACTGGCAAATTAATTTCGGAGGTAAACCTTTCTTCTCCTTACCAGCTTGGATACCCATCACATTTGAGTTGACGGTTTTATTTGCAGCGGTAGGAATGGTGCTTACGTTTTGTTATTTATGTCAGTTAGCACCATTTGTAAAAAAAGATCATTTTAACCTTCGTTCTACTGACGATACTTTTTTAATGGCATTAGAATGTACAGATACAACAAATGAGGCAGATGCAATAAGCTTTTTGCAAAGTATCGGAGGTGTTGATGTAGGAGTTCAATACAAAGAAACAGGATGGTGGCTTGGTCGTTATGATAAAGACACAAAAAGATTTGAGAAAAAAGTTGAGACAGCGCAATAAATAATTATTAAGAATGAAAAAACTTTGGATCATAGCAGGATGTTTTGCAACGATTGCAGTTCTTGCTGCTTGTAGCGATACAAGAAGAGATGCTGGTAAAGCCTATATGCCGGACATGGCGTATAGCCGGGCTTACGAAACATATGCATCAACTGAAAACTTAAAGCAAGAGGGCATCAATTATAAATCTATGCCGGTAGAAGGAACCATTGCCCGTGGTGATGCGTTTGCTTATACACTTAAGAATGATTCGACTGGTTATATACAATCAGCATCTGTGAAAAGCCCATTGGTTCCTGCAAATATTGATATGACAGAAGCAGAAAGGTTATACCTTGTTAATTGTGGAATTTGTCATGGGTCAAAGTTGGATGGTAATGGCCCTTTATGGAAAGGTGGAGATGGACCATATCCGGCAGCGCCAAAAAATTTAATGGGAGATGATATGAAAGTAATGACAGAAGGAACTATGTTTCATTCTGTTACTTATGGTAAAAATTTAATGGGAAGCTATGCTTCACAATTAAATACGAAACAACGCTGGGAAGTAATTGCTTATATTAAAATGAAGCAGAGTGGAACAGCAACGACAACAACAACGACAGTTGTGGCAGATTCAACTGCAACAGCTACTAAATAGTTTTTGAAGTAATAATAAACGAACAAGATGGTAATCCGGGAAAAATTTTCAGTTCCAAAAAGATTCAACACAGTAGCAATTACACTGATGGTAATCGGCTTGTTAGCCATTATCGGCTTGTATGCTACCCAAGGCTCTAAAAGTGATGCACACTCACAGGCTCGTTTCTGGGGATCCTTGCTGCAGAACAGCGTTTACTTTTTATTAGTAGTAAATGCAGCAATGTTCTTTATTTGTGCTACTACATTGGCTTGGGGCGGTTGGCAAATGTCATTCCGCAGAGTTTCAGAAGCAATTTCTGCCTGTGTACCTGTAGTAGGAACTATTTGTGGAGTTATTCTTTTATTAATCTGTTTTGGAGGTAATCATGAAATATATCACTGGACAGATACAGAGCATGTAAAACATGATGCGATTTTAAATTTCAAAAAAGGATTCCTCAATAAAAATTTCTTTGCAGTCATGACTGTGTTGACAATTGTTGCCTGGTCATTATTAGGAAGAAAAATGAGAAAACTTTCTCAGGAAACAGATGCTAAGCCGTTAACTATTGCAGAAGGAAAAAAATATATTTGGAAGAATACAGTATGGGCAGCCGTTTATATTATTGTTTTTTCACTAACAGTAATGTCGTCTATTCCCTGGTTATGGCTAATGAGTATTGATGCACATTGGTATAGCACTATGTATAGCTGGTATACTTTTGCTAGCACATTTGTTGCCGGTGTTGCTTTGATAACCTTGTTTGTAATTTACCTTAAGAACAATAACTATCTGGAACTAACGAATGAAGAGCATTTGCATGATTTAGGAAAATTCATGTTTGCCTTTTCTATCTTCTGGACGTATTTATGGTTCTCTCAATTCATGTTGATTTGGTATGCGAACATTCCAGAGGAAACAACTTATTTCAAACCAAGGGCACAAGGAATGTATAGTGGCATTTTCTGGCTCATGTTTATTATAAACTTCCTTGCACCGTTGCTGATATTTATGAGCAGAGATGCAAAAAGAAATTATGCGACATTGACATTTATGTCTTTGCTGATCATTTTCGGACATTGGTTGGATTTCTTCCAAATGGTATTCCCGGGTCATCAGAAAGAACATGTGCCAATGATACTATGGGACTTTGGAGTGGCTTTAGGTTTTGTTGGTTTAATTATGTTCTTAACGGCAAGGTCATTAAGCAAAACACCGTTAATTGCAAAGAACCATCCGTTTATGAAAGAAAGTGTGATTCATCATACATAAGTTATATAAGACATAAGTGAAGATAGAATTGTGGAATTTGGAATTTATTTAATTGGAATTTTTTAATCGAAGATAGATTATGCAGACATTTTTCATAGTTGCGATTTTAGCGTTAGGCTTTCTGATCACATTTCAGATTGCTAAAGCCAGTGAATATGTAGCCGTTTTGCGTGGAGAAGAGAAATCCAGAAAACAAGCTAACAAAGTGAATGCTTTTATGTTATTGGCATTTTTAATCATTGGCCTGATTGGTGTTTATTATTGCAACGAACAATTAAAAGGAAAGATTCTTGGAGAGCCAGCTTCCGATCATGGTGTATTGATTGATAGAATGCTTTATATAACAATTGCACTTACAGGAATTGTATTCGTTGTTACACAAGTTGCTTTATTCTGGTTCTCTTATAAATATCAGGAGTCTGATAATAGAAAAGCATTTTTCTATCCGCACAACAATAAACTGGAATTAATCTGGACCGTTATTCCTGCAATTACGTTGACAGTATTAGTAGGTTTTGGTTTATTCTATTGGTTTAAAATTACTGGTGAAGCTCCAAAAGATGCTATGCATGTGGAAGTTGTAGGTAAACAATTTGGATGGGAATTCCGCTATCCGGGAAAGGATGGAATTCTCGGAAAAAAATATTTTAAGAATATAGACCCGGCAAATAATAATCCGGTAGGTCAGATATGGGAAGATCCTGCAAACCATGATGATATTTTTATGGAACAGGAAATGCATTTGGTAGTAAACAAACCTGTTAAATTGATTATCGGTGCTAAAGATGTAATACATGATGTGGGATTAGCTCATTTCAGAATGAAGATGGATGCGGTGCCAGGAACACCTACTACCATGTGGTTTACACCGAAATACACAACGAAACAGATGGCGGAAAAAACAGGGAAGGCGAATTTTACGTATGAAATTTCTTGTGATCAGATGTGTGGACAGGGTCACTGGAGTATGAGGGGTGTAATTGTTGTAGAAACACAAGAAGAATTTGACGCATGGATAGCAGGTAAAAAACCACAATACTTGGTTGCTAATCCTGATAAAGATCCTAGTGTTGCAAAACCAGATTCAGTAAAGGCTGTAGCAGCAGTTATAAAATAAGAACCGACAGAGAGCATAGTTGCTCTTTATTATAAAAGAAATGTATAATCTCTCTATAAGGCGAGAGGTAAAAATAAAAAGAAAATGAGCGAAGCAATAAGTGTACATCCAGGAGCAGGACATGCAGTGCATCATGACGGTCATGGCCATCATCATCAGTCCTTTGTTTCAAAATATATTTTTAGTCAGGATCATAAGACTATCGCAAAACAGTTTTTGATCACAGGTATTATTTGGGCTATTATTGGTGGATTGTTTTCCGTATTGTTCCGTTTGCAATTAGGTTATCCTGAACAGTCATTTCCAATTCTTGAAACATTTTTTGGCAACTGGGCAAAAGGTGGTCAGATACAACCAGAATTCTACTATGCTTTAATTACTATGCATGGAACAGTGTTGGTATTCTTTGTATTGACGGCTGGCTTGAGTGGAACATTCGCCAATTTTCTTATTCCATTACAAGTAGG
Source organism: Chitinophagaceae bacterium (assembly GCA_024643655.1). Taxonomy (GTDB): domain Bacteria; phylum Bacteroidota; class Bacteroidia; order Chitinophagales; family Chitinophagaceae; genus JJ008. The sequence goes on from JAHEMM010000035.1 coordinate 14,549, forward strand.
TGCAAGAGATATGGCTTCACCATTTTTAAATATGCTTTCGTACTGGTTTTTCTTTTTAGCCAGTGTAATCATGTTGGCCTCTCTGTTTATTTCAACAGGGCCTGCCTCTGGGGGATGGACAATTTATCCTCCACTAAGTGCCTTGGGACAAGCTTCATCGGGATCTATACGTGGTATGGATTTCTGGTTGATTAGTATGGCGATGTTCATTGTTTCTTCTTTGTTAGGAGGTATCAATTATATTACTACGATATTGAATATGCGTACGAAAGGTATGAGCATGACCAGATTGCCATTAACAATCTGGGCATTATTCTTTACTGCCGTATTAGGTGTGCTTTCTTTCCCGGTTTTACTTTCTGGAGCAATTCTTTTATTATTTGATAGAAATCTTGGCACAAGTTTCTTCTTGAGTGATATTGTAGTAAATGGTGAAATCTTACCAAATGAAGGGGGTAGTGCAATTCTCTTCCAGCATTTATTCTGGTTCCTTGGTCACCCTGAAGTATACATTATTCTTTTGCCGGCTATGGGTATGGTGTCGGAGATACTTTCTGTCAATAGCCGAAAACCTATTTTCGGTTACATGGCAATGTTAGGATCATTATTCGCTATTACTATTCTTGCCTTCCTTGTGTGGGCACACCATATGTTTGTAACGGGGTTGAATCCGTTCCTTGGGTCAATATTTGTATTATTAACACTTTTAATTGCGGTACCGTCGGCTATTAAAGTCTTTAACTGGCTCACCACATTGTGGCGAGGCAATATCCGGTTTACACCAGCAACACTTTTTGCAATCGGGTTTGTAAGTTTATTTATATCAGGTGGTTTAACAGGTATCTTCCTCGGTAACTCCACTATTGATATTCATTTACATGATACTATGTTTGTGGTGGCTCACTTCCATATTGTAATGGGTGTGGCATCTATGTTTGGCATGTTTGCAGGTATTTATCATTGGTTCCCGAAAATGTTTGGTCGTTATTTAAACAATACATTGGGGTACATCCACTTTTGGGTAACAATGATCGGAGCATATCTTATATTCTGGCCAATGCATTATCAAGGTCTTGCAGGTATTCCACGACGTTATTTAGATAAAAGAGGATGGGTTTCATTTAATGATTTCCCTGAGTTAGATAAAATGATCACTATTGTTTCAATCATTGTATTTGCTGTACAATTGATGTTTGTTTTTAATTTCTTTTATTCCATATTTAAAGGAAGAAAAGTAAGAAATAAAAATCCTTGGGGTGCAAATACATTGGAGTGGACTACTCCATTGCGTCCGGGACATGGTAACTGGGATGGAGAAATTCCTGAAGTACATCGTTGGGCTTATGATTATGGAAAAGATGGAAGAGAGTTTATTCCACAGACAGAAGAGATAGGTGAAAATGAGAGTAAGCATTAAAAGCCTCCCCAAACCCCTCCGCAGGAGGGTCTTTTGAGAGTCTGAATAAATTAGCTAGTTTGAATGTGTTGAAGAAAACTAAATGCGAAAAGGGTTATTGAAATATTGTTTTGAATTTATTATAAGCGAGGGCTGCGCTAAGATGGCCTCCTCTTTTGGAGGAGGTCGGGAGGAGGCAGGATGAAGAAGGTTAAAGATTACTTACAGTTGATGAAGCTTTCGCTGAGTATCATGGTGGTGTTCAGCAGTGTTATTAGTTTTTTGCTGACACAGGGTTCGGAGGAATATGTGCTGAACCGATGGACGATGATACTTTTGCTCTTTGCAGGTGGGATGCTGGTAACAGGCAGTGCTAATGCCATTAACCAGGTAGTTGAAAAAAATACAGATGCGTTGATGAAGCGAACGGGGAAAAGACCGATAGCTTCAGGTCGGATGAGTGAAACGGAAGGATGGGCTTTTGCGATCATTACCGGAGCAATAGGTGTTTTTATTTTAGGGTATTATTTCAACTGGCTGGCAGCAGGAATAGCAGTGTTTAGTTTATTCCTTTATGCATTTATTTATACGCCATTGAAGAAAGTAAACTCAATTGCAGTGTTAGTAGGTGCGGTACCGGGAGCTTTGCCATGTTTAATTGGATGGGCTGCTGGTGATGGAAATCTTGGAACAGGAGGCTGGGTTTTATTTGGGTTTCAGTTCTTTTGGCAGTTTCCGCATTTTTGGGCAATTGCCTGGGTGGCACATAAAGATTATTCATCAGTTGGATTCAAATTATTGCCAGCCGATAAAGGACCAACAAAGTTTACAGCGTTGCAAACGATTTTGTATTCTTTGTTATTGATACCTGTAACATTAGCACCTTTCTTTATTGGAATGTGCAGCTATGATGATATCAGTGGAATAATTAGTCTTGTTTTAATAGGATTGGCTAATGTGTTTATGATAGGAAGATGTTTGACATTATACAAAAAAATGGATGTCGCTTCTGCAAGGCAAGTGATGTTTGGAAGTTATATGTATTTGCCGGTGGTTTTGCTGGCATTGTTATTAAGTAAGGCTTAACCCCCAACCCCTAAAGGGGAGTTGGATTGCTTATAATTTGAATATAATAATGAATTTTGAAAATGGTGAGTGATTTGAAGATAGAAGAAAACTATAAAAATTCCCCTTCAGGGGATAGGGGTAAAATGCATCCACACAAATTTACGATGTGGGTGGCTATAGGCAGTATCATTATGATGTTTGCCGGTTTGACAAGTGCTTTTATTGTAAAAAGCAATCAGACAAACTGGATAACAGTGGAATTGCCAAAGGCTTTCTGGATTTCAACTGCAATTATCATAGCAAGTAGTTTGACAATACAGATGGCATTACGATCTTTTAAACAGCGGGAAATGGGTAAATATCGATCATTGATTGGTTTTACTTTGATACTGGGAGTGGCATTTGTTGTTTTTCAGTGGTTTGGCTTTGAAGCTTTGTGGTCACAACAGATCACATTTAAAGGAGCCGGGGCTGGACAGTTCTTATATGTGATTTTCGGATTACATGCTATACATGTCATTGGAGGAATTGTTACTTTATTGATCATGTTTATAAAAGCATTTATTGGCAAAACAAAACTGTATAGTGCAGTGCCGGTAGAAGTTGTAGCTGTTTATTGGCATTTTGTGGATTTGCTTTGGATTTATTTATTGTTATTCTTTTTAATAATCGGCGGATAAAATAAGGGCCGGCGTTTTTAATATATATTAATTATGGCAACAACAACAGTACATCAGACCAAATGGTGGAGCGGCGGAAAAAGCCCTTTCAACATGGAGTATGGCAAACTGATGATGTGGTATTTTTTGATGAGTGATGCATTCACCTTTGGCGCATTTCTGATATCATATGGTTCTATCCGCTTTAGTCAGAATTTTTGGCCTGATCCTAACGTAGTATTTAATGCGTTTCCAGGAGCTGGTCATGCTAATTTGCCATTGGCATTTGTAAGTGTGATGACATTTATTCTCATTATCAGTTCGGTTACGATGGTTTTGGCAGTACATGCCGGACACAAAGGAGATAAGCAAGGTGTAATGAAATGGATGGTATGGACAATCATTGGTGGATTAGCGTTCCTCGGTTGTCAGGCATGGGAGTGGCATCACCTTATTACTGGTGAGCATGCAGTGTTAGCTAACGGGCAGATCGAAATGATCGGACAAACAATGGGAGGAAATCCATGGGGTAATATAGTACATGATAATGCAGCATTAACAGCCGCATTGAATAATACATCGCATGAAACCTTGGTACAATTAGTACATAGTCATGATCACTCACATACTGCAACTGAACTGGCGGCAATGACGGATGTTCAGTTAAGAGGTATGGTGGATCTGGCGGAAATGCATATCCGTGAAAAAGGCCCTATTGCTTTTGGCGGATACTTTTTTGGAATAACTGGTTTCCATGGCTTCCACGTATTTTCTGGCGTAGTTATCAATATTATTATGTTGATCATGACACAAAAAGATGTGTTTAAGAACAGAGGTCATTACCTGATGATTGAAAAGGCTGGATTATACTGGCACTTTGTAGATTTGGTATGGGTATTTGTATTCCTGTGTTTTTACCTGATATAAATCCCGATTATTATCGGGATGGAATTTCTAAATTTGAAAATTAATAAAAGATATGGAACATCCGGCATTTGAAGAAGTAACGGTTCATCATGAACATCAGGATGATGCTACATTTAAGAAAAAGGTGCGCAAAACCACTATCCTCTTATCTGTAATTACAATTATTGAATTAGCGATTGGATTGATTATTTATACAATGCACAAAGGGGAAAGCCCAAGTGAATTGTTGGTATTGATGTTTAAAGGTGTAGTTTGTATACTTACATTAGCAAAAGCTTATTATATCGTTTCTATATTCATGCACCTTGGTGATGAGATCAGGAATATGATTATGACGATTGTTGTGCCATTATTGCTATTTGTATGGTTTATTATAGCATTTATTTATGAAGGCAATTCTTATAAAAATCTTCGTAATACTTATGATAAGCATTTTAAAGAAACGACAACACCTGTAAAACATCATAAAGCCGAAGCTCCGGCAGCAGAGCCGAAAAGTGGAAAGGAATAGTTGTTGTAAAATATTTTAAACCGAAACCATCAAATCAGCTGCCAGTGAACAAGGAAGCGGTTTGATGGTTTTTACATTTAACCAGATATGGTTAGTTAAATACTTAATGTGAACAAAAAAGCTTTATACGCAGTAATGCTTGCCATACTGCTTCCTTTAGTAGCCTACTTTATTGTAAAAAATAAAAGTGAAACAGCTGTACAAATGCCAAGGCATTATTTGCCTGATTCAACCGTTACCATTACAAAAAACGGGAAAAGAGTGGAGGATACGGCATGGCATCAATTGATTGATTTTTCGCTTAGCAATCAGGAAGGAAAAAAAATAACTTGGGAAAACCTCAAGGGAAAAATTGTTATTGCTGATTTCTTTTTTACGCATTGTCCTACTATCTGTCCCGGCCTTACTTTGAATATGAAACGATTGGCTGAATCTATTCATAACGGACAACGGGTAGGAGATAGAACGAATAAACAAGTACACTTTCTCTCCTTCAGTATCGATCCTGAAAGAGATTCAGTTGAACGTTTGAAATATTGGGCAGATCGTTTCCAGATAAATCCGGAGAATTGGTGGCTGTTGACGGGTGATAAAAAGGAGATTTATAATATGGTTATCGATGAAATGAAAGTGGGTCTGGTAGATGGCAATGGAGTTGATACTAACTTTATTCATTCTGATCTTTTTGTATTGATTGATAGTAACAGACATGTAAGAGGTTATTATCATGGCCTGGATTCGGTTTCTCTTCAACATTTATCCAGAGATCTGGTATTGCTCACAATGGAAAAAGATCCAAAAGGAAAAAGTTTTTTTGACGGGAAATTGCAACTAATGGCTGTAGTATTTTTGATAGCCATTTTTGCAGTGGGCCTACTATTTTACTTCTTTAGAAAAAAAACATATTAGGATGTTGCAACCACTTATTCGTAAAAATGATAAAAAAGCAAAGACAATCATCTTTACTTTTTCAGCCATTGTATTTGCTGCTGTAATATTATTAAGCAGAGTAAAGCTGGAAGTAAATCTTGGCTTTGATGTTCATCTGTTTGCAACTACCAATGCTATTATCAATTCATGTGTAGCCGTATTATTAATTATTGCATTAGTTGCAGTTAAAATAAAAAACTACAAACTGCATAAAAACATCATGATGACAGCGATGTTCTTGTCGGTTCTGTTCTTATTAAGTTATATCTGCCATCACTTATTTGCAGGTGAAACAAGGTTTGGTGATACAAATCTTGATGGTGTTATTTCCGAAACTGAGAGATCAGCTTTGGGCAGCAGTCGAATGATCTATTACATTATTTTAGGTACACATATTCCTTTGGCAGGTATCATTCTTCCCTTTATTCTATTTTCTGCCTATCGAGGTCTTACCGGAGAATTTGACAAGCATAAAAAACTAGTTAGGATTACATGGCCTATATGGTTTTATGTTGCGGTAACGGGTGTAATTGTTTATTGGATGATCAGTCCTTATTATAGTTGATAGCTATATCTTTTCCGGGTAATAAAATGCTAATTATGGACTTATCCCATCCATGAATATTTTTTCTGCAAGTTGCCTATTCCTGAAAATATAATTTGAATCTTTCAAATGGGGGTTCAAAAATTGTAAAAATTTGAAAACTGTCCCTTCTATCCATTAGTAATAGCAATTATTTTTTAAATAGCTTTACCTGACTTTTTAGTTAATCATGTCTGATAATCAAATAAACAGTGAAATTTTATTGCTTAAGCAATTACAGCAAGATGATTTACAGTCATTTGATGAATTATACTGGAAATACCAAAAAGCTGTTTTTCAGAATGTATATAAATTAACTCATGATACTGAAATTGCCGAGGATATTGTACAGGAAGTATTTATAAGCTTATGGGAAAAAAGGCAATCAATTGATACTGAACGTTCAGTTGGTGGGTGGCTATTTGTCTCAAGCTATAACAGAACAATTAATGTATTAAAAAAGCAACATAGGGATATGCTTTTAATAAAGGAATTGGAAAATCAAAATTCTCCAAATGAACCGGTACATGATGTTTATGATATTCAGGTTGATATACTTGAGAAAGCAATGGCTGAATTATCTCCTCAAAAAAGACGGGTATTTGAATTGTGTAAGATTCAAGGTAAAACATATGAAGAAACTGCAGCAATTATGGAAATTTCAAAACACACCGTAAAAGAATATTTATCAGATGCAGTGAAGTTGATAAAAGAATATGCCCTCAAAAACCCAGGTTTAGGGCTGTTGTTTTTATTTCTAAATATTGGGTTTGAAAAAATTTGTTAAGATCCACCCCCCCCTTTTTAACAATTGCGTTGTATTTATAGAAAGGACTATAAGTGCAGCAAATTAAAGAACAGCTACAACAAATTCTGAAGAATTCCGATTGGTCAGCAAAAGATCGTCAATGGTTGCTTGAATATATAGAAGCTAATGATACTTCAATGCTGCAGAAGCTTTTACAGGAAGAATTTGCACTGAATGTTAAAAATGGCGAAAAACTGAATGATGAGAAAGCAATAAAACTGCTTGAAATTATTCATTCAAAGATCAGCAAAAATACGCCTGGTAGAATAGTACAATTTACTGTATTTAAAAGAGTTGCAGCAGCAGTTGTTGTAATTGCACTTGGTCTTGCCGGGTATTATTTTATATCTTCTGCTAATAAGGAGAAACAAAGCATTGCCAAAACTACAAGCCCTTCTGCCCCAACAGATATTATGCCTGGCGGGAACAAAGCAGTACTAACATTGGGCGACAAGTCTGTTATAGTATTAGATGGAGCTCAAAATGGCACATTAGCTAATGAAGGCAATACTTCCATACAAAAAATGGAAGATGGCAAACTTGTTTATAATCAGTCAAAAGAAAAACCAAGTATAGTTTTTTACAACACAATTTCAACGCCCCGTGGAGGCCAGTATCAATTGACACTTGCTGATGGAACAAAAGTCTGGCTAAATGCAGCTTCATCACTTACATTTCCAACAAGTTTCCCTGGTGAAGAACGGAAAGTAGAAATTTCTGGAGAAGCCTATTTTGAAGTTGCCAAAAATGAAAATCAGCCTTTTAAAGTTGTTATAGCTGGCAAAGAGGAAATTGAAGTTTTAGGTACGCATTTTAATATCAATGCCTATGTTGATGAGCCTTCAATTAATACTACTTTACTCGAAGGTAAAGTTAAGGTAACAACAATCATGGGGTCTAAAGTTCAGTTTCTTTCCCCTGGTCAGCAATCGCAATTAGATAAATCCGGAAATATCAGATTGAACAACAATCCTGATATCGAAGAAGTAATCGCATGGAAAAGCGGTAAGTTTTATTTTGGAGAATCAGCAGATGTAGCTGCAATTATGCGGCAAATATCCAGATGGTATAATGTTGATGTAGAAATAAAAGGCAATATCAAAGAACATATTGGTGGATCTATGTCAAGGGATGTCAATGTTTCTAAAGTTTTCGAAAAATTGGAGATTACAGGTGTAATCCGATTTGAATTAGTGGGAAATAAAATTATAGTTAAACCAGGTATAAAATAAAATACTGGTTAACCCAAACAAAAAGCCGTCCCGAGAGCAAGTCGGGACGGAATAAAGTTCAGGTTAACCCAAATAAAAAAAGTCTCGCAAGACTATTTAGTGTAAAACCCAAACGTAACAAAGTTATGAATTTAAAACCTATTAGTTATTTATCGGTTTTCAGAAGTCGGAAACTGATTAAAACGCTGTTGATTATGAAGTTTACAGCAATTTTTTTGCTAGCTGCCAGTTTGCAAGTAAGTGCAATTGGAAATTCGCAAGTAACACTTTCAGAGAAGAATGCTTCTTTGCAAAAAGTATTTAACCAAATACATAAGCAAACAGGTATTGACTTTTTGTATAGTGTAGAATTACTGCAAAAATCAGGCAAAGTAAATATCGATGTTAAAAATGTAAGCATAAAATATGCATTGGAAATGTGCTTACAGGATAAGTCACTAGGGTTTTCAATAATTGAGAACACAGTTATTATTAAGCCTAAGAGTGAAATAGCACCGGATGAAGTTGTCGAAGAAATTGCAGTAATTGATGTTCGTGGAAGAGTAGTAAATGAAAAAGGAGAACCTGTTGAGGGTGTTTCTGTTGTAATCAAAGGAACAAAAATCGGAACTACTACTAACGCCAATGGAGAATTTGTTTTAAGAAATGTAGCAAATGAAGCTACACTTATTCTTACTTCAGTTAATATTGAAACGATAGAAATTAAGGTGAATGGTAAAACTAATCTTGAAACGATTCAGGTTAAAATTAAAATTCTGGAAAACGAAACGGTAGTAATGAATACCGGTTACCAGACAATTACAAAAGAAAGAGCTACTGCTGCACATGATAGGGTAACCAGTGTTGTATTATCAAAAAGGCCAACAACTGATCTGGCTTCAGCGTTGGTTGGTCAAATAGCTGGTTTGGTTGCTGATCAACAAACCGGATTTACCATCAGAGGTAGAAGTTCATTATCTGCTACAGCAGATAGACTACCATTAATAATTGTGGATGGTTTTCCAATCGAAGGAGGATTCAGTACTATCAATCCAAATGATGTTGAAAGTGTGGATGTTTTAAAAGATGCAGCCGCTACTTCTATATATGGAGCCAGAGCTGCAAATGGGGTTATAGTTGTAGTAACTAAGAAGACAGGTCCCAAAGGAAGAATGAATGTTAATTACAATTCATTTGTAAGCGTTGGTGAGCAAATAGATCTGGACAATTATATGAATATGGCGCCTGCTGCATCGCAGATGGCTTTTGAAGATAAATTGTATAGTGTATTAAAACAAAATGCTTCCAATAATCCTTATTCGAATGCAAATGGAAATTTCAGAGGTACCCGTTCACCATATGCAACTTTATTGATTGAAAAAGATCAAGGGCTGATAACACAGGAATATTTTGATAGTAAGAAACAGGAGATGCTTAATGCTGATTACAAAGATGATTTTTACAAATATCTCTTACGTAATTCACTTGTACAACAACACAATCTGATTATTTCGGGAACTGGGGATAGAAACAGTTATAAGTTTTCTGCTTTATTTGATGATGACCGCACCAGTATGCAATTCAATGATAATAATAAAGTATTGCTTGGCTTTACCAATATTTTTAATATTACAGATAAAATTAAATACACTTTTAATAGTAACTATACTTTATACAGTACAAAGAATAATGGGATTTCTTTAAGCCAGGCAAATGCTGTTACTACACCCTGGACAAAACTAATCGATGAAGAAGGTAATTATACAAGAATGAATTACCAGAACTATGAGCCCATTGTAAAAACTTTTGAACCAAGAATGCCGTACAGCATGCGATACAATTTGCTGGAAGAAGCAAGTCTTAGAGATAACGTATATAGAGGACAAGACATCAGATTGCAAAACGAATTTGAGTTTAAAATAACCAACGAATTGCGATTCAGACCTATGTTCCAGTATGAATTATTTACAGATGAAAGCACCAGTATTTATGACGAAAACTCATATGCTGTAAGAAATTATTCGAACTGGCTATCCGTATTAAATACTACTTCAAATACCTATATAAGTCAGATTCCAAGAGGAAGCATTTATAGGAAAAACGGACAAAACAGACGACAGTCAATAAAAGCAAGGGCTCAACTGGACTATAACAAAAGATTTGGAAGCAAACATGAATTAACAGCTCTTGCCGGTGCTGAAGTGATTTCGACAAAAACTGAAGTGATGGGGCCGGACTTGAAATTCGGTTATAATAAAAGTGGCTTAAACTATGCCGCATTTGATTATGCAACCGACAGGTTTGATATGTTTAATTTAGGTACTGTACTTGAAAACTCAATTAGCTACGAAGGAAACCTTATATATAATTACAGGGATCCTAATTTCAGACAGAATTATAAATACAATGAGAGGTTTCTGGCTGGTTATTTTAATGGTGCATATACGTATGATAATAAATACACGGCTTCCATTAGTATGAGAACAGATGCATCTAATTATGTTTCAAAAACAGTAAGAGAGAAATTCTCACCTTTCTATTCTGCAGGTTTACGATGGAATTTGAAAAATGAAGATTTCCTGAAAAATGCAACCTTTATAGATCGCCTTGCATTGCGTACTACATATGGTGTTACGGGTAATGCTGCAGGTAAAAGATCTGTTCTGGCTTTGTCTG